>CAZKDD010000164.1:0-3514 GCA_964551535.1 uncultured Thiotrichales bacterium
TCGCGTGAATTCTTGCGTCAGTTCATCCAGCGACATCCCGATGTTTTACCTGAATTAATGGCAGTGGATAAATGGGATTCTGGCTCAAATACATTGATCTTTGATGATTCTGTTTATGATGTAATAAAGAATGTATGGTTTCGAGAAGTTGATGCGCCTCGTAAGCCTGAGCCGTCTGTTCAAGAGGCTCACAAAATTTTTGGCGGGCTACTTTCAGTTTCTACCGATAAAGATTCTTCGCTTGTCACCATTGGTATTGAGCATCGCTCACCTTACGTTGCCCAAAAGTGGGTATCTTGGCTAGTAGATGATATTAATCAAGTCATTCGGGATCAGGATGTCGAACAAGCGGAAAAATCGATTGCTTATCTTAAAGAACAAATTAGTGAGACAGCGGTTGCTGACTTGCAAGCTGGCTTCTTTGAAATGATCCAAGATCAGATTCAAACAATTATGTTGGCTAAAGCTACACCTGAATATTTATTTAAGACGATAGATCCTGCTGTTGTGCCTGAGTTAAAGGTTAAGCCTAAGCGCGCATTGATTGTGGTGTTAGGTGGTTTGCTTGGTGGCATGTTGGGCGTGATGTGGGTTTTGATTCGCCGTTACGCGCTAAACAAAGATTGATATGAAAGTTTTAGTGACCGGTGCAGCCGGTTTTATCGGCTCGACCTTGAGCTTGCGTTTATTGGAGCGAGGCGACGAGGTTGTCGGCATTGATAATCACAACGATTACTACGATCCAGCGTTAAAAGAAGCGCGTCTGGCTCGACAGATTGATCATCCCAATTACACACATATCCGCATTGACCTTGCTGATCGTGCCGGCATGGCGGCATTGTTCGAAGAGTATAAACCGCAGCGTGTGGTGAACTTGGCTGCCCAGGCTGGCGTGCGTTACTCACTCGAGAATCCGCTTTCGTATATTGATAGCAACCTTGTTGGCTTTGGTCATATTTTGGAAGGCTGTCGTCATAACGGGGTAGAGCATCTGGTTTATGCCAGCTCATCGAGTGTGTATGGCGCTAACACGCAGATGCCGTTTTCGGTGCATCACAATGTGGATCATCCACTGAGCTTGTATGCCGCGACAAAGAAAGCTAACGAGTTGATGGCACATACCTATAGCCATCTTTACGATTTACCGACTACTGGCCTTCGTTTCTTTACGGTGTATGGCCCATGGGATCGTCCTGATATGGCGCTGCAGAAGTTTGCGCAAGCGATTACCAAGGGCGAGACCATCAAGGTATTTAACTACGGTAACCACCGCCGTGACTTCACCTACATCGATGACATTGTCGAGGGTGTGATTCGTATCTTGGATCGTCCTGCGCCACCAAATCCTGACTGGACGAGTGATAAGCCGGACTCTGCTACAAGCTCAGCACCTTGGCGCGTGTACAACATCGGTAACAACAATCCGGTGAACCTGATGGATTACATCAGCGCATTAGAAGAGGCGTTGGGTAAAGAGGCGAAGAAAGAATTTCTGCCGATCCAGCCAGGTGATGTGCCTGACACCTATGCTGATGTGTCGGATCTAGTCAAAGAGTTTGATTACAAACCTAATACCTCGGTGAAAGAGGGTATTGCGAACTTTGCTCAATGGTTCAAAGACTATTACGTTTGATGCTGATTTTTTGTCAAACGAGCTAATGAGTCTGGCCAATAACCTTTTGATGTATAACGGTTAAGTTTTTAAGGTGTCTGTGCATTCGATGAACACTCTTGGTAAATTATTTTTTCTTATAATCTGCTTAGTCAGCCCTGTATGGGGACTGAGTGACCCTCAGCTTATTGTAAAAGGTACAGCTGATCAGTTGATGCGAGAAGTTAGGCTAAAAAAAGTTGAGTTAGAGGCAGATCCCCAAAAGGTTTATTTACTTGCTGACAAATATGCATCGCCGTATTTTGATTACTCAGCGATGACGCAGTCAGCTGTCGGATCTTTTTGGAGACGGGCGTCAGATAAACAAAAGCGAGAATTAACTAATCAGTTTAAGCAGTTGCTCGTAAGAACCTACGGAACTGCGCTGCTCGGCATGAGTAGTGATCTTTCCATTGAATATCCTCCCTATCATTTTGAAGAGGGTCAGACTGCCGTTATGGTGCCAACCCGCATGCAACTTCAAGGCGCCCCCGCAGTACCTGTTAATTATCGAGCGGTTCTGCGCAATGGGTTATGGAAAGTGATTGATATCACAATAGATGGCATTAGCTTAGTGACAAATTACCGAAGCTCTTTCAAGAGAGAAATTCAAATTGGGGCGTCAAAGGTGAAGGGCAGTGGTCGTACTGAAGCTGGAATTGATCGATTGATTCGCTCTTTAGCGGCAAAAAATGCTAGCTAAACTTAAGGTCTTTCATACGATAAGGCATATTACTATCACACTTATTTTCCTGTATTGATGCATTTTTTAATCAAATCATCGCTTAGGGGTTAAGTTCGCTTTTTAAATATTGGCAGGCCCCTAGTAAGCCTGGGTTGGGGTGTGTGATGATGTAGGTCGGCACATTCTCCATATATCCACGGTGTTTTCCTCTATTTTCAAATGACTTAACAAAGTTGCTTTCCTTTAGATGTGATGCATGGCGATGGCAGATGCCTCCTGCAATATAGACGCCATCAAATGTACCAAGAGACAAAGCGAGATCCCCGGCAGCTTGTCCTAGTAGTTCAAAAAATAAATCTACGGTTCTTGTTGCCAGAGGATTTGATTTATTCTCATGTTCCTCAAAGATGCCTTCGGCTGAAAGAGGCAGTGTATTTTTCCCTTCAATTTGACCAAGGGCCCAGTAGAGATTTTCAATTCCGGGGCCTGATAATAAATGCTCTCTTGTGACTTGCTCAAAACGGCGTCTTAAGGCGGAAAGAATTGCGCTTTGAAATTCGTTTTCTGGCGAAAATCCTAAGTGACCTGCTTCGCTAGCCAAGGCAAATGGGACGCCTCGATTTTTATACAAGGCCGATACGCCAAGTCCTGTTCCAGGGCCCATCACGCCTAAAGAAAATTGGTCTTTATCATTAAGGCTGGATATGTGGCCAGTTTTATTATTTAGCGCGATCAAATGTAATTTATCAATGTGGGGCAATGAGTACGCAATCGCTGTGAAGTCGTTAATAAGAACCGCGTTATTGAGTGAAAAATCTGATATCAACTTCTCTGTATTCATTATCCATGGGTTATTGGTTAACACTGCATAGGATCCGTTATCCCTTATAGGTCCCGCTACAGCCAGACACAGTTGATTTATGGAAGGCGTGTCAGTCATTGCTAAGTAGTGCTTAAGAGCCTCTGTTAAGGAACCAAAGTCAGTGCACTTGAAGCTTTTTTCGGAGTGAAAGCCAGTATTAGGATCGCAAATAGCAAATCGCGCATTTGTTCCGCCAATGTCACCAGCAATGCATACCTGTTGATCATTCATGAGGCTTCCCTTTGGAGAGTTTTCAATTAACTTGACATTCACTATAGCAAATTTTAAATTGCTATATAGCAGATATCAGGGGAAT
>CAZKDD010000165.1:0-3513 GCA_964551535.1 uncultured Thiotrichales bacterium
CTGAACAGTGCTCTATCGTGTGGAGCGTGCCTGACAGCGTCTGTCAGCAATTTGAAACCCTCACGGATGATGCATTCAATCAACAACTGACCAACGCCTTTGAACACCGATTAGGTGATCTACGTGTAGTTTCTGCGCGTCAAAGTTTTCCCTTGCGTGGCGCACAAGCTCAGCATTACATTGGTCAGCGCATGGCCTTATTAGGTGATGCTGCACATATTGTTCATCCACTGGCGGGCTTAGGCTTAAATCTCGGTCTGGCCGATGTCATCTGCTTGACCGAATGTATTCAACAGTCTGATCGGCCACTGGGCAGTGCCCGAGTGCTAAGACAGTATGAAATGGCACGCAAAGCCGATAATGCGGTCATGCAAAAAGCGTTGGAAGGTATTGATCACTTATTCAGAAGCGATGAGCAAATCCTGCGTAGCTTGCGACACATGGGCGTGAATTTGGCAGACAGGCAAGCCATGTTCAAACAATTTTTTATGCAAAAAGCGCTCGGGGTAGCCCTTTAGAGCGCTCAACAACCGTCTTCGAGGACTATAAAAACGCGCATAATCAGGTACACTCTCCGCACTATAATATAATCACACTAGATACCACTTAACTAGACTCACTTAAAACAAATACAGGAAACAGGTATGAAAGAAGTACAAACAGCGGGCGAATATACGATTTATCAAAAAAAATCAGGCCGCTATGCGGTTAAAGGCGCAGACAAAAAATATGTTAACGGCGATGACAAAGCAAAAATCTTATTAGATGCCGGCCTAGTTGAAATCACTCTGCCTAAGCCGGTAGAAGAGCCTGCAGAAGAGCCGGTAGAAGCCGCCGCTGAAGAAACTACTGAAGAAGCGGCAGAAGAAGTCACTGAAGAAGCAGCGGCGGAAGACAGCGCTGAAGATGCAGGCGAAGACGCCAAAGAGTAAGTCGCACAACTAATCACAAAAACCATCGCAACCAACTAAAGGGGATTTTCATGGCCAAAGCTTCGGCACGACACATCTTGGTTGATACAGAAGACCAATGTAATACACTCAAACAACAAATTGCTGACGGTGCAGATTTTGCTGACGTCGCCAAGCAAAACTCCAGCTGCCCTTCAGGCGCTTCAGGGGGTGATTTGGGTGAATTCAGCCCGGGCATGATGGTGAGAGAATTTGATGAAGTGGTCTTCAGTGCGCCACTCAACGAAGTGCAAGGCCCAGTCAAAACCCAGTTCGGCTTTCATCTACTAGAAGTCACCAGCCGCACGGATTAATTCATCTGATTGAGTCAACCAATGCAAGGCCAGCGTTAATGCTGGCCTTGTTGAGTGATTGAATCTATGATGATTTTCTTGATTCTGGAAGCAGAACGCATAATTGTTTAATCAGCAATTTCACAAGAGTTTATCGATATAATATTGATATCAAGTCCATGTCTCTATAACAATTAAATTTCTTTATGTGACGAATGCTCATTTATAACATCTGTTTCTGCATTTTGTTTTTTTGCTAGAGCTTTTGATTTTTCTCTTTCTTGTTTTTTATAGAATTTTATTATTTGCTTTTCAGCGTCGATGCCAGCTTCACTCTCTAACACCTCTCGCTTCAGCACATCGTTTTTTATGAGTTTCTGTATATCATCTGAGGTAACTTTGATTCCAGGATTGAGTTTTTTAATTCTCTTCTTATTGTGCTTGTAACCGGGTTCGTGAGGAGTAGCGCACCGATTATGTGACGATTAATGGACTGTTTGTATTGGTAAAGGTCGTCTATAAGATCTTTTTGCACTCCACGTTTACATAACAAGAAAAGCAAATCTTGATGATCTTTTTGTCTAGGATTGATTTCTAAAAAGTCAAAACAGAATAATCTTTCATTGTGTACCCGAGTATCTAAATTCACACGATGGATTTCCCATTGAGCAGCATTAGTTAACACCACCCACTTAATGCCTACTCTTGAAGCATAGTTAACGGCTTGTTTGAGGTGCTTATCAGCTAAGTCAAGTCCTATTGCTTTAACTTCTATTAAATATTCAACTTTCTTAGCAATCTTGATCGCAAGATCGCAATATGTACCTTGAATTGCATATTCCCTTGTGATTTCTGAGTACTTATCAAATCCAAATATTTCCTCAAGCATATCGGTAACAATTGTCACTGTGTCAGATTCATTTACATCGCGTTCTATCGCAGATTGTAAAATTTTTTTAAACTTAGGTACGTTTACAGAAAATCGCTTAGTTACTGTTGTAGGGATATTGCTCATAGTATTATTTTTCGAAAATTGATAGCGGACATGATTTTAATTTTGTCGATTCGATTTATTTATCTCTTGCACTCAATCTAACAAGGCTCTTAACATCCATGCGGTTTTTTCATGGATGCGCATACGATCTGAAATCAGTGCAATGGAGGATTCATCGTGTGCTTGTTGAGCGACTTTTAGTGCTTGGCGGCAGGTTTCGATCACGATTTCATGCGAGCGATTGAGAATGTTGACCATATGTTTAGCTTCAGGCACGCCTTCGACTTCCTCAATGGCACTAAGTGCAGCGAAGTGTTGGTAGGTGCCCGGGGCGGGGAAACCTAGAGTGCGGATGCGCTCTGCAATTACATCTACTGCTAGCGCCAATTCGTTGTATTGTTCTTCGAACATTAAATGCAGCTCTCGGAATAAAGCTCCGGTGACATTCCAATGAAAGTTGTGCGTCTGTAAATAGAGCGTGTAGGTGTCTGCTTGCAGTCGCATGAGCTGATTAGCGATCTGTTCTCTATCTTTATCATTAATGCCGATATTAATCGAATTCATCACATACCTTCCCAGTAAAAATTAATAATTAATATTTAAGTGAGCGAATGAATACGATTATGCGAAGTAATATTTATTTAGGCTGTGATAAATGACCCATGAAGTAAGTGATTAATGTGTAGTGGAGTATAAAGGCGGCTATGGTTTCAGTTTGCTCTATGGGTTTTTGATAGGGCTTTGAGTTGTTTGTCGTGAGTGGATGATAAAAGACTTAGCGAACTAATGGCGCCGATTAAAGCAAACCACATGTCAGATTGTGTGTCCCACACATAGCCTTGTGTGCCAAGAAAGGCTTCAGCATCGATGCCTGCAATTAGTGCGACCCACCATTCGATGAGTTCATAGAAAGCACTGAAAGCTAGGCAGATGGAGATGATAATGATGTTGCGCCAATGGTTGTCATTGACGACATGTTTGCGCAGGAGGATTTCTCTGGCTAATAGTGCGGGGACAAAGCCTTGTGCAAAGTGGCCGAGTTTATCGTAGTTGTTTCTTTCAGCACCGAATAAGCCCTCAAAGAATGGCACTTCGGCATAGGTGTAATGTCCACCGATCATCAGTATCACGCAATGTATGAGTATCAAGCTATATAAAATCGGCGTGAGTCTGAAATCATTATATGTCATCACGATAACTAGTGCGCCGATGATGGCTGGCGATACTTCCAGCAGCCAGGTGGCCGTGTCTTTTGGGTGTATCCCCGACCAGATGA
>CAZKDD010000166.1:0-3478 GCA_964551535.1 uncultured Thiotrichales bacterium
AATAAATTCGTATTCAGCCGCATTATAGGATTTAACTGGATCAAGCTCCTTAGGTCGCTCCTGAAATGATGTATAAATAATGTCTGCTTGAGTATCTTGACTACGATAAGGATTATTCCATTGCCCAGATTTGCATCCTGCCAACAGGAGCACAGATAAAAGCACGAACTTAATCAGAGGTCTAGCTGCCATGAAATTGATTGGACATGTATAATTTGCAATCTGGTATCGAGTTTTATGTAAGTATAAAGTCTCATCTCATTGAATGCAGTACTTTCAAGCGAACAAAATAGGAGAAACCATGTCTTTTCTGAAGAATAAAAAAGCACTCATCATCGGTGTGGCAAGTAATCGCTCGATCGCGTGGGGAATAGCTCAAGCCATGCATCAACAAGGTGCTCAATTAGCCTTCACCTATCAAAATGAAAGACTACAATCTAGAGTAGAGAAACTTGCCGGTGAATGTGACAGTACCATAGTCTTACCCTGTGATGTTTCCTCAGATGACAACATCTCTGACTTGTTCAAGCAATTAGGCACGCACTGGAGTGAGTTTGATATCTTAGTACACTCTGTTGCATTCGCCCCTAAAGAAGAGCTAGAGGGTGATTTTGTAGACAACACCACTCGCGAAGGCTCAATGATGGCACATGACATTAGTAGTTACAGTCTCACTGCTCTGGCTAAGGCGGCACGCCCTATGATGCAAGGTCATAATAGCGCCATTTTGTCACTCAGCTACTTAGGTGCTGATAAAGCGATGCCCAATTACAACGTCATGGGGCTAGCCAAGGCCAGTCTAGAAGCCAATCCACGTTACATGGCTTATGCACTCGGTCCAGATGGTATTCGAGTCAACTGCATATCAGCCGGTCCAATACGCACGCTGGCAGCCGCGGGTATCGGCGATTTTCGCAAGATGTTGGAACATGTAGAGCAAAATGCTCCGTTACGCAAGAATGTCAGTATTGAAGAAGTGGGCAACGCTGCGGCCTTTTTATGCTCCGATCTTGCCAGCGGCATCACCGGTGAAGTCACTTACGTGGATGCCGGATACAATATTGTCGGCATGAGTGGCTATTAATACATAGCTATCTATACACTGTGCTTATCGAGACCCTATCGTGACCCTAGCAAGACCTTAGCGCGAGCGTGAATGATTGCCAGCTGCCTCGCGTAGGTCTTGAGCATGGTTTGATTAAGTCAAATTGGTTTGTTCACCTTCTGAACGCGCAATAATTACCGCACCACAAGAATCACTAAACACATTTACCGCGGTGCGACACATATCCAGTATTCTATCTACCGCCAGGATCAAGCCGATAGCCTCCAAGGGCAATCCGATGGCCGTTAAAATTATAGTGATAGCCACTAAGCTCGCCGCAGGCACACCTGCCACACCAATTGATGTCATAAGAGCCAACACAACGACTGTAAACTGTTCTGCTAGGCCCAGTGTTAGACCATAAGCTTGGGCAATAAATAAAGCCGCAACACACTCATATAGTGCGGTTCCATCCATGTTGATTGTCGCCCCTAAAGGCAATACAAAACTCGACGTGCGATTGGATACCCCAGCACGCTCTTGTATGCAATCTAACGTCACCGGCAGTGTTGCTGAAGATGAACTGGTAGAAAATGCTGTGAGCATCGCTGGTGACATTGCGCGGATATGTTTTGTAGGTTGCACCCGTGCAATCATCTTCAGCAATATCGGCATGACTATAAAACTATGAATAAACAATGCTGCTAATACTACAAAAAAGAACTTAGCCAGCGGAATAAAAACCTCTAAGCCAGATACAGCCACCACATTGGCCACTAATGCAAACACTCCAATGGGTGCAAATCGCATAATAAGATTTGTGATATCCAACATGACATGAAAAGTCGCATCAAAAAACCCCCGCAATGACTTCTGACCTTCACTTTGACTGCGTGCTAAAAAGTACCCGAATAATAAACTGAAAAATATCAAACCTAACATCTGCCCGTGGGCTGCGGCATAGATGATATTGGTCGGGATCATTCTCAAGAAAATATCTGATAAGTTCGCTGCACTGGCTGCACCAACCTGCTCTGTCACTTCATTGGTATTAACATGCAGTCCTAAAATATCTATAGCCGGCATTTGATCAATTAGGCCTGGCTGAAACAATGACACCATCAACAGACCAATTAAAATGGCGATGGTGCTGGTGCTGATGTAATAAATGAAAGTTTTTCCGCTCATGCGCGCAAATGAATGATCATTCTGCATCCCACTGATTCCCACAATTATGGAAGACACAATCAGTGGCACAATAATCATTTTTAGTGCGTTCAGAAATAAGCTACCAAAGAATTGATAAACAGCCGTTAGATCAAAGCTAAAAGCTTCAGACAAAGCGTTAGTGAATGAGCCAAAAACAACTGCTAAAGCTAACGCTATTAGAATTTGCCAATGAAGCCGCATTGATAGATCCTCATTTTATGATGCTAAATGTGTAAAATCAGAGCTTTCAGTCTCGATCACATCCCTCCAACACAAGAATTTTTTAGCTCTATAAACTGTCAGTGAATAGCTTGACTTGTTTAGTTTCACGCAGAGCTTTTAGCATCGAGTTCATCTCACGACGACCATACTGGCCTTGCAAGGTAATCCATTGCGACGCTGTGAGCGTGACATCATCTTCAGGCTTTTCTACGCTATGCAGTTGCACAACCACATACTCACTGCCTACCATCGTCCCGGCATACACCGGCTGTTCAGATGCTGCTGCCTTAACGGTGAAAACAAACTTCAGTATTTGCTGATCTGGAGCTTGGCTATTACGCTGCACAGTTGTCTCTGCAATGATCTCAGCCCCATCGGCGGCTTGTTGCATAGTAATCTCTCCAGCCCTTAATTTCTCTAGCAGAGAGTGACCCGTATTTTCAGCTTGTTGAGTTGCCAATCGGCTAGCTAATATCGCCTTAATTTGCGCACTCACTTCATGCAGATCTAGCACTTGCTCTGGTTGATGTTCAATAACACGTATCGCTGCAACATAACCCTCATCAATCTCAATAAGATCACTGTTATATCCGTTCTTTAAAACATCTTCAGAGAATGCTGATGCTCGTACTTTTGCATGCTGAGCAATCCCCTCACCACTATCACTCTGCACCCAATCAGTGGATTGCACGGTTAACTCTAATGCCTCAGCCGCTTTATCAAGGTTATCTGGGAACTCATAACTCAGCTCTTCTAACATCTCAGCGCGGCGTACAAACTCTGTCTGCGCCAATTGTGAACGCATTTCCGAATTGATCTGGGCTTTAACTTCATCAAAACTTCTTTGCACCGGCTTAACGATTTCACCTAGTCTAACAATCTGCACTCCTAATTTAGTACGTATGGGATCACTGGTTTCACCGCTATCCATACTGAACAGCTTATTAATAAACTCAGGATTGTCGATATCCGTGCGACTGAGTAAACCTAGCGCGCCGTTAT
>CAZKDD010000167.1:0-3455 GCA_964551535.1 uncultured Thiotrichales bacterium
TTTTGACCTGCCAAATTCTGCCGGGCGCCGCCGATAGTATAGCCCTGTTCATATAACAAACTGCGAATTTGTCGGATTAACACCACGTCATGACGTTGATAATAGCGACGGTTGCCGCGTCTTTTAACCGGCTTAAGAGTAGGGAATTCTTGTTCCCAGTAACGCAATACATGCGGCTTCACATCGCATAGCTCACTCACTTCACCTATGGTGAAGTAGCGCTTACTGGGGATAGCAGGGAGTTCGCTATTGTTGCTGGCTTCCAGCATGTTCTTCTACTCTGGTTTTTAATTTTTGCCCGGGTCGAAATGTCACTACTCGTCTGGCTGAAATAGGGATCTCTTCGCCGGTCTTGGGGTTTCTTCCCGGCCTCTGATTTTTATTACGCAAGGTAAAATTTCCAAAACCAGACAATTTCACTTCTTCGCCTTCCTCTAAAGCCAAACGCACTTCCTCAAAAAAAGCTTCTACTAGCTCTTTTGCTTCACGTTTATTTAATCCGAGTTCATCATAGAGATTCTCGGCCATGTTTGCTTTAGTTAGTGCCATAATTCAGGAGCTTCTCAACTCAGCGTGATAAGTTTTTGTTAGCTGATCAATAATTGCGTCGACGATGGTGTCGACTTGCTTGTCGTTAAGAGTGCTGGAAATATCCTGTAAAATCAAGCCCAAAGAGATACTTTTTAAACCATTGGGTACCCCTTCACCTTGATAGACAGAAAATATATCTATCTGTTGTAGAGGTTTTATTTGTAGCGCCTCCACACTAGCAATAAGGTCATCGACATAAACAGACTCCGATACCAACAATGTTAAGTCACGCTTAACTTGTGGAAATTTCGACCAGGTTTGAAACTGATTTTTGGCTTTTTGCAGCCAAGCATCATCGATGCTCAGTTCGAATACCACGACTTCTCGCCCTGACAAATCCAACGCTTTGGCCGTATTAGGGTGCAACACCCCGATACATCCCAATGATTTTTTCTGATAGAAAATCTCAGCGCAGCGACCCGGGTGTAATCCTTGGATTTTGGCCGGCTTAAACTCTATCTCTTGGCTCATACTCAGGCTGGCAAATAGCTGCTCTAAATGTCCTTTAGCGTCGTAAAAATCACTGGCTTGAGTGCTCACCCCCCATTGACGAGGTTGATTGTCACCCATAACCACACCCGCCAATACTTCTGTTTGTTCCAATGTGTCGCGCACCAAATACTTGCGCCCAATCTCATAAAATTTCACGCTGGTCTGCTGTCTTTTCAAATTATAGGCGGCTGCCTCACATAACCCGGGCCAGAGACTGGTGCGCATGTGAGAGAGCGTGCTCGAAATTGGATTAGCCAAAGCCTTAGCTGGCTGTGCCGCAAATAACTCACAATGAGATTGTTCGGTAAAGCTGAATGTCACCGCCTCGGTATAGCCCATGCTAACGAAGCGCTGATGCAGATTAAACAGCGCATCAGAACGTGCGGATTTTAAGGTCACACCCGAAGCAGCTTGTAAGGCTTGCGTGGGGAATTGGTCATAACCACACATGCGCGCCACTTCTTCGATCAAGTCTTCTTCAATGTTCAGATCAAAGCGATAGCTGGGAGGAATAACCGCCAAACTCTGCGCAGTAGATGTCACATCACAACCCAAATTAATCAACATGGATTGAATGTCATCCAAATCAATATCAATCCCCAATATGCGCTTGACCGCCGATTGATTCAGAGTGATGTTTCGTGGACGGGGTAAATGCTGGGCACTGACGATCTCGCTCACAGGCCCAGCTTGGCCCTTTGCGTATTGAATAATTAATGCCGTGGCTCGCTCGATAGCCTGCACCGCCAATTCAGGGTCCACGCCACGCTCAAAGCGATGCGATGACTCAGTGTGTAAGCCAAATTGTCGCGCCTTGCCAGCAATCGCCAACAAATCAAAGTAAGCACTTTCTAGAAAAATATTCTGAGTTTGAGCAGTGACAGAGGAACTCAATCCGCCCATGATACCAGCTAATGCCAGCACATTTTCCTCATCGGCGATGACTAAATGCTCAGGCGATAAGCTAATTTCTTTTCCATCAAGCAATTCGCATTGCTCTCCATCACGCGCCATACGCACATTTATCTTGCCTTGCAGCTGGTCCAGATCAAATGCATGCATGGGCTGACCCAATTCCATCATCACGAAATTACAAATGTCCACGACGATGCTAATAGTGCCAATCCCGCTGCGTCTGAGCGCTTCTTGCATCCATATGGGGGTTTTAGCTTGCGTGTTGACCTGATTAATTACGCGCCCACAGTAGCGTGGACAATGCTGAGGGACACTGACCTCGATAGGAAACTGATTATTATTGTGTGCTGGTTGCGCGCTTATACTCGGCGGCGTCATAGGCACCTGATATAGCGCACTGACTTCACGTGCGACCCCGGCTACACTTAAACAATCCGAGCGATTAGGCGTTAAATCAATATCGAATACCACATCGTCCAGATTCATCGCGATCATGATGGATTCGCCTAATGGCAAGCTATCATCTAATTCCCATAGACCATCAATTTCATCCTCTAAGCCTAGCTCACTGGCACCGCACAACATGCCGTGTGACTCTACCCCACGCAACTTGGCCGCTTTAATGGTGATACCTCCAGGTAAGGTCGTCCCTTCGGTGGCAAGTGCTACCGTTAATCCGGCACGAGCATTTTTGGCACCACACACAATTTGGCGCAGATCATCTTCAGCGACACGCACCTGACAGACTTGTAACTTATCGGCATCGGGATGGGGTTCTGTGGTCTCTATGCGTGCTACCAGTACTCCGGTTAAATCGGCAGCGACCGGTTCAATACCATCTAATTCTAACCCTGCCATAGTGAGACGCTCGCCTAATGCTTGCGCATCGACCTTGGGTTGCACCCATTCCATTAACCAATGTTGACTTAATTTCATATGCTCACCCTAGGCCTTGAATTGGCGCAGAAAACGCTGGTCATTTTCATAAAACATGCGCAAATCACGCACTCCGTAATACAACATAGCCAGACGTTCTACCCCCAGACCAAATGCAAAACCGTTGTATTGTTGATGATCGATTCCCACCTGCGAGAACACATTAGGATGCACCATGCCGCAGCCCATCACCTCTAGCCAATGCGATTTGCCATCATCATCAGTCCATTCAATATCCACCTCTGCAGAAGGTTCTGTAAAAGGAAAATAGGAGGGTCTAAAACGTATCCCTAATTGATCGTTTTCAAAAAAGGCATGTAAAAATTCAATCACTAACCCTTTGAGTTGCGCGAAGCTGACTTCCTTATCGACCAGCAAGCCTTCTACCTGATGAAACATCGGACTATGAGTGATATCAGAATCACATCGATAGACTCGACCCGGTGCAATAATGCGTATAGGTGGCTGATTGTTTTGCATGGTACGAATTTGTACGGAAGAAGTATGAGTACGTAACAGCA
>CAZKDD010000168.1:0-3417 GCA_964551535.1 uncultured Thiotrichales bacterium
AATAATGACAGCTAAGAATGGTGATGGTGATTGCCACATACACAAATAACATGGAGCTATGCAAACCAAGGATGAGATCGCTCAGCAACATTGCCGTCAATGGCATGATTAATCCTATGCGCAATGATTTGAATAATCCACCTGATAGGATGGCCATGGCGCCGATGGGAGTGAAGTTGGGAGGGTGAGGTATGAAACGGCTAAGGGCGAGTAATATGATCACAGCGCATATCCATTGCCATTGAATGTTCTCTAATCGTTGCATATTGCGTCCTATATTGATGGCCATAACCAAGCAGCGCCACGTACGCCGCTGGCGTCTCCATATTGAGGAGCACACAGTTGTGTGAGTACGCAGTCTGAAAAAATATAATTTTGCCAGAGCTTAGGAATATTATCATATAGGCGCTGTATGTTTGATAATCCACCGCCGAGTATGATCATCTGTGGATCTAATATATTTATTACCATGGCCAGACTTTTGGCTAATCGATGTTCGTACACATCCATGCTTGTCACCGCAGGAGGATGACCCTGAGTAGCCAGTCGGGCAATTTCTTGGGCAGTATGAGGTTCACCACAGTGCGTATAATAATGTTTTTGTAAGCTCGGACCTGATAGGAAAGTCTCAATACAAGCATAACGCCCACACCAACAGGGTGTGCTTGCCTCAACAGCGTTAGCCATGGGTAGAGGATTATGTCCCCATTCTCCGCTGATGGCATTAGGACCATCAACAATTTGTTGATTGATGACTATACCTGCGCCGACACCGGTACCAAGAATGACTCCAAACACACTATTGGCTTGACGCCCCACACCATCGATAGCCTCGGAGAGTGCGAAGCAATTAGCATCATTGCTGATACGAACTTCACGCTTGAGTGTATTTTCTATGTCATGCTTGAAAGCTTTTCCATTCAGGCAAGTGGAATTTGAATTTCTTAAAAGACCAGTTCTTGGAGAAACTGCTCCTGGTGTGGCAATGCCTATGGAGCCTGTTTGTTGGCATTCGGCCTCGATCTCTAAAATGCAATTTTTGATGGTTTTTAAGATGGCCGTATAGTCACCTTGCGGGGTGTCGACGCGTGTTTCGTATAACACTTGCCCTTGTTGATTGAGTGCTAAGCAAGCTATTTTAGTGCCACCTAAGTCTATGCCGATACGCATCTGTAATTATTTGGGTTGTGGTAGGGTTAAATTCTTTTCCCATAAAGTCGAAGTTTGGTTGCTGTCTGCCTCAATTACTCGCCCGATGACAAATAATAAATCTGATAGACGATTAATATATTGCAATAATTCTGGCCGCACTTCGTGATCACGCGACCATTGCACGAGATTGCGTTCGGTACGACGACACACAGTGCGGGCAACATGACATTGAGCAACACATATATCATCACCGGGGAGAATAAAATCTTCTAGTGCAGGCAGGTGACTATTGAAATGGTCGATCCAAGATTCTAGCCAAATGATGTCACTGTGATGAGTAAGATCACATTCCGGGGCGCTCAATTCTCCTCCGAGATTAAATAGATGATGTTGAATAGCAATCAGCAATTGATTGATGGCTTGATGGGTATTATGAGCACGTAAACTAGCAATATGGGCATTCAGTTCATCTAGATCTCCTTGTGCTTGAATCAATAGGCAGTCTTTTCCTACTCGTTCACCACTCGCTAATCCGGTACTGCCATCATCGCCAGTGCGAGTGTATATTTTAGTTAAACGTTTGCCCATATGATTGATCCTGATATGCCAATTATTGTTACTGTGCTGATATTACATTATCAATTGATAGCGGTTATCTTTAGTGTCACTGAGTATGTTGGCCATAATTTCAAGGCTTTCAAGTAAACGTGGCGAAGGGCGACTGAAGTAAGCATTACCATTCACCACATGACAGTGTTGTGTTTGTACACACTGCAATTTTTGCCAACCCGGTAGACTTTTGAGTCGGTTTAAATCTGTTTGTGTTTGACTAAGTGTATAGCCACAACAAGATACTACAAGAAACTCTGGATCAATGGCTAATATTTGTGACCACTCTAGTCGCTTAGCTGCGTGCCCTGCAGTTCCACACATATCTTGGCCGCCGGCTATTTGGATGATTTCTGGTATCCAATGACCGAAACTGAATAATGGATCAATCCATTCTAGAAAAACCACTCGTGGCTGTGCAGATTGTTGGACACGATGGTTGGCAGTTCGTGCAATTTCATCAACGCGCTGTTGCATATGTCGTATTTTTTGAGTGGCTAAGGTTTGACGCTGACATGTATCTCCCAAGCGTTGCAGTGTGGTGTAAATATCATTCAGACACACGGGCTCTAAGTTGATAATAGATGGGCTAGGATTGAGGGTCGCGGCCAGTTCCTTAACTGCTTTGTGATCGACAGCACACACATTACATAGTGACTGGGTAACCAATAAATCGGGCTGCAAAGTCTTTATTAAATCAGTGTCTAGAGTATAAAGAGCGTTAGCATTTTGCAGAGCAGTACGCACTTGTCTGTCTATGGCTCGACTGCTGAGATGTTTTTGAATACTGGATTGAGTGACTATCGGTAAATGTGTCAGTCCTGACGGATAATCACATTCATGGGTTATTCCGACTAAAGACGATTGTAGATCCAAGTGACAAATAATTTCAGTAGCACTGGGTAATAGAGAAACAATACGCATGATCAAATTTCAACTATGAAAATGTGTGTTTTATTACCAATAAGTAGGATGAGTAAGGTTGAGTCAAAGCACAGTCTTACGGTTATGGTTTGGTAGCGTCGGTTGTGTGTATAGGGCTACCAATGCGTAGATGCCGAATAAGAAATAGCTATAGATAAGATCGGCATATAAGCTGACTTTTAGATATGGAAGTCCTTGTATGTAACATTCAAGTAGGCCATTGAGTGTCATAGGATAATTAAGGCCAGATAACCACATGCCAAAATTAGATACTAGGTAAAAAATAAACGCGACCATAATGCTGCCAACAGAGATGCGTATGAGGCCTTTGCGATGATTCAATAAAAAGTATCCTAATAGCGTGCACAGCATGAAGCCGGTGTAAACAAAAACCATGACGGTGACATTATAAAATCCTGACACCGCATCGGTGACCAGCAATGCCAAGCAAGGCATCAATCAGGCAATTCGAATAGATAGGGTGGCTCCTGCAAATAAGCTCAATGCACCCAGAGAAGTGAAGTTATAAGAGAGGGGCAGTAAGCGCGAAAGTATGGTGAAAATGACTAAGAGATAAGTCAACTTAATCAGATAATCATTGGACAATGGTTTTATTGTTGGCATGGTACTTACCTCTGTGGCTTAAAGTTAATCCCAACAAATCCCCGTCGTCCCTGCGTTGCATAGCCGATGACGTCTTCATAGTTTTCATCAAGTAAATTTTCTATCCGT
>CAZKDD010000169.1:0-3410 GCA_964551535.1 uncultured Thiotrichales bacterium
CCCTGATGCTGATCATCAGCAATTTTAGAAGTCTTGAGGAGGCACAATCCTGTACAAAAGACCTTCTTACAAAACGCTTAATTGCGTGTGCAAACCTGATCCCTGGCATAGTATCCCTTTATCATTGGGAAAATGAACTAACCGAAGACCAAGAGTGTCTTGTTATAATGAAGACACTCGATCACCAAACACAAAACGTTGTGGAATACTTAGAGTCTCATCACTCTTACGATATTCCAGAAATCATCACATTACCTGTCAATACAACCACCGATGCCTACTTATCATGGATAAAAAAAGAAATCTCATAATAAGCTTTTTTATCGCCCTGTTATTCAATCACTCCTATGCGGACGGATTATTTGCTAACGCAGCTGACACCACTTTTTTGAATGTCGACCAAGCTTTTCAACTCAGTGCATATGCTGACACACACAATCGGGTAACTCTCTATTGGCAGATAGCCGATGGCTATTATCTGTATAAAAAACGCCTCTCGGTAAACAGTGATAACGCTCAGTTAGGTGAAATAGTCCTACCTGTCGGCAAACAACAAACTGATGAGTTTTTTGGTGATGTAGAAATTTATGAGCAACAATTAGAAGTATCTGTACCTATCATCAACGCAGGACAAACAATCACTCTAGATGTAGGCTATCAGGGTTGCGCACATGCTGGATTGTGCTACCCACCCACCACTCGCACACTCAATTTAGAACTACCTTCCACACAGAGTAATGAGCCAGAAACAGCCAATTCAATAAATAATTCGGACTCTCAACTTTCACAACAAGATCAATTTGCTCAACGTCTCTCCAATCAAAATCTTACTACGGTGTTGTGGCTATTTTTATTGGCCGGTTTATTGTTAGCTTTCACACCCTGCGTGTTTCCTATGATCCCAATATTATCGAGTATTATTGCTGGCCAAAGTGACAACATGAGTGCCGGTCGCGGCTTCAGATTGTCCTTGGTGTATGTATTGGCGATGGCATTAACCTATACTTTAGCAGGTATTTTAGTGGGTATGACTGGGGCCAATCTACAAATATGGTTCCAAAATCCATGGATCATCAGCAGCTTCGCTTTGCTATTCGTGATCTTGTCACTGTCTATGTTTGGCTTCTACGAACTGCAAATGCCCAATGCCTTGCAATCCCGCTTGACCGCTATCAGCAGTCGCCAGCAAAGTGGTTCTTATGTAGGCGCTGGCATCATGGGATTATTGTCAGCACTGATAGTCGGGCCCTGTGTCACCGCCCCCTTAATCGGCGCCCTGATTTACATTGCTGAAACCGGTGATCCGGTCGTCGGTGGATTAGCCTTATTCGCGCTCAGCATGGGCATGGGGTTACCGCTGTTACTTATCGGCACTTCAGCGGGCAAATACCTGCCCAAAGCGGGTGGATGGATGGAGCCAATTAAAGCTGTATTTGGTGTGATGTTATTGGCTTTAGCTATCTGGTTCCTAGAACGCATTTTAGAGATGCCGATAATTCTTGGCTTATCCGGCGCATTATTGATTGGTTGCGCCATGTTTATGGGAGTCTTCAACCCCACGACTTCCGCGTGGGCACGCTGTCGTCAAACTCTTGCGTGGCTATTGTTAGTGTATGGCACATTACTCGTGATCGGCGCTAGTGCTGGCAGCCATAGTCTCATGAAGCCATTACAAAATATCTTCATTAGTACTGGAGAGAGCGGCTCACATAAACCCCATTTAGCATTTGAACAAATCCGTGGAGTGCAAGGTTTAAACGCCGTCTTAGATCAAGCGCGTATCGAATCTAAGCCTGTATTACTGGACTTTTACGCCGACTGGTGTATCGCCTGTAAAGAGCTAGATGCCTACACGTTCACAGACGCTGGCGTACAATCAGCACTCAATGGCTTCATATTAATTCAAACAGATGTCACCGAAAATAACCAAGAAGACCAAGAGTTACTGTCCTCTTTGGGGTTATTTGGGCCACCTGCCTTGTTATTTTATGACACCACTGGACAAGAGGATGAGGCTTCGCGTCTGGTCGGGTTTATTGAAGCCCCTGCTTTTATCCAACACATCGAACGTTTTAAGCTTAAACTTTGAGCAAATCATAGAATAAAATCGCCAAACTACCATGAAAATGTGGGTATTTTCTTCAATCTTGCTGATAAATAGCTTTTATTAGTTAGTTTGGTCAGTTACTATCATCAACACTATTGGCGCGCGCGTTGTGTCGTCTGCTGAGCGGCCATAACACCGCCAACTAAAACACCTAAATAAGGCACAACACATAACCTAAGATGCTCCACGCCAAGAGCATAAACAATTTAAAGAATCATCATGAGCAATATACTGCTATTGAATGGACCAAATCTGAACTTACTTGGCACACGTGAACCAGAAGTATATGGCCACGATACGCTGCAAGATATTGTCGAGCAGACATCACAACTAGCCACACAACTGGGGCATACACTAGAACACTGCCAAAGCAATGCTGAACATGTTTTGATTGACCAAATACACAATGCCAAAAATACACAGACGGCATTTATTGTGATTAATCCCGGGGCCTTCACCCATACAAGCATCGCATTGCGCGACGCATTCCTGGGTGTGTCTATCCCTTTCATAGAAGTTCATCTTTCTAATGTGTTTGCACGAGATGATTTTCGACAGGTTTCTTATCTGTCAGATATTGCTGTAGGCGTCATCAGCGGCATGGGAAAACAAGGTTACTTGCTGGCTCTACAAGCCGCACATCAACAGATCACTACTTAAACAATAGAAATCACTATGGACATACGTAAGATAAAAAAACTGATTGAACTACTTGAAGAATCTGGTATCGCAGAAATTGAAATCGCTGAGGGTGAAGAGTCAGTAAGAATAACCCGTGAGATAAAAAGCCCTATCGCAGCCGCTCCCGTGCAATATGCGGCAGCCCCGGCAGCGGCAGTGTCGACACCGACTGAAACCGCAGCCAATACGAACAGCGCATCCAGCACTGATGAAGCTGAAGTTTCCGGCCACCAGATTAAGTCGCCTATGGTGGGAACCTTCTATGAAGCATCATCTCCAGGCGCAGCGCCTTTCACTGAGGTCGGCAAACAAGTGAAAGCCGGCGACACACTATGCATTATTGAAGCGATGAAAATGCTCAATCAGATTGAAAGTGATAAGACCGGCACAGTAAAAGCTGTTCTGGTTGAAAATGGACAGCCAGTAGAATTTGATCAACCTTTATTTGTGATCGAATAAGTATCACAAAATAACACCCTGCGTGTGTCTTCACCTTGCGTGAGATAGACCTAAAAAATTTATATTTAAAGAATAATTATCATGTTAGAAAAAGTTGTTATTGCCAACCGCGGTGAGATTGCCTTAAGAATTCTTCGTGCATGTCGTGAGTTGGGTATAAAAA
>CAZKDD010000170.1:0-3407 GCA_964551535.1 uncultured Thiotrichales bacterium
ATGTGATGGTGGACTATTATGGTACTGAAGTTCCTATTGCTCAGGCCGCGACAGTGACAGTAGAAGATGCTCGCACCATTACTGTCTCACCATGGGAAAAGAACCTCATACCGGCGATTGAGAAAGCTATTATGAGTTCTGATATGGGTTTAAATCCAGTCACGTCCGGGGACATCATACGTGTGCCATTACCAGCACTTACAGAGGAAAGACGTAAAGACTTTGTGAAACTAGTCAGGCAAGAAGCAGAACAATGTCGAGTCGCTATACGCAACATTCGTCGAGATGCTAATGCGGATCTTAAAGAATTGGTCAAAGAAAAAGAAATATCTGAAGATGATGAGCGCGGCGCATTGGAATATATCCAAAAGCTCACAGATAAACACGTCAAAACCGTTGACGATATTTTAGCGAGCAAAGAAAAAGAATTAATGGAGATTTAACACTCCGCTGTAATCATATTATGTTGCAGTTATATTGTTTGCTATGAGTAAAAATACGGTCTTACCTAAAATTTTACCCCAACACATCGCAATCGTTATGGATGGGAATGGACGTTGGGCGAAAAAGAGATTATTGCCACGACAAGCTGGTCATCTTGAAGGGGTCAAAGCACTCAAGAGAGTCATACAAGCATGTTGTGAGTTTGAGGTTCGGACGCTTACCGTATTTGCATTTAGTAGCGAAAATTGGCAGCGTCCAGAAAAAGAAGTCAATGCGTTGATGGAGCTATTTATATCGTGTTTGCAAGATGAGGTTGAACCGCTACATGAGAATGACATCCGTATCAACTTTCTCGGTGCAATCGAGAGATTCCAACCTAAGCTAAGAGACAATATTCAAGCGGCTCAGAAGCTGACTCAGAACAACAATAAGTTAATATTAAATGTCGCACTTAGTTATGGTGGGCGTTGGGATATTGCCCAAGCTTGTCGTAAGCTATGCAAAAAAGTGCAGAAAGGTGAAATTGATTCGCATAACGTTGATGAGTTGTTATTAAGTCAGCATCTCACCACTCATCCCTTCGATGAACCTGATCTATTTATTCGTACCGCAGGTGAGCAGCGCCTAAGTAATTTTCTAATTTGGCAATTGGCTTATACTGAACTTTATTTTACTGATGTATTGTGGCCAGACTTTGATGCTGAAAAACTGGAAAACGCTATAGAGCACTTTAGTTATCGACAGAGAAAATTCGGTCTTACACAAGAGCAAGTGGATGCAAACAAAACTTAAGCAACGTTTACTCGCCGCTGTAATTATGGTGCCACTGACGGTATCAGCAGTGTTGTCCCTTGAGTCCAATATCTTAGCCATGATATTGATGGTGATTGCTTGTATGGCTGCTTATGAATGGGCAGCTATGAGCTATGAGGAGACGACACGGAAAATTATGTACGTGTCGGCCTGTGCATTATTGATTATATTGGCGGGCTTATATTTGCCATCAGAGCATGTTAAATTTTTTATGCTTTTGGCCAGTGTATATTGGGTATGTATATTGATGCTCTTGAGTTTTTATGAAACCACATGGCTTAATAATTATTTATTGAATAGCTTCTTAAGCACTAGCGGTTATTTTGTTATCACGGTGGGTTGGTTATCAATGCTTCATCTTCACCAGCAAGATCCTGCATTACTATTATATATGTTTATATTGATATGGATTGCTGATAGTGGTGCTTATTTTTCGGGTAAGAAGTTTGGAAAGACAAAATTAGCTGAACAGTTAAGTCCGGGTAAAACACGTGAGGGTTTGCTGGGTGCAGTTGCGTTATCAATAGTGTTTGCTCTAGTGGCAGTGTGGTGGTTTGAGCTTAAGTCTATAAATGCTCTGTATTTTGTTCTCTTATCTTTACTTAGTGTGCTTATCTCAGTGGTGGGAGATTTATTTGAGAGCTTGATCAAACGTAACGCCGGTAAAAAAGATAGCGGCTCGATTATTCCAGGCCACGGCGGTGTATTGGATCGCGTGGATAGCTTGCTTGCAGCAGCACCAGGGTTTGCCCTGGGCATTCATTGGTTGCAATAGTCATATGTCAATTCATTCAAAAGGTATTGCGATTCTTGGTTCTACTGGCAGTGTGGGATGCAATACTCTGGATGTCATTGCACGCAACCCTGATGAATTTCATGTTGTTGCTCTAGGTGCGAATACTTCAGTAAAGACGCTATTAGAACAATGTCAGAAGTTTGGTCCTAAATATGTCGTTATATCGGATCCGCAGGCAGCTGAACAGTTCGCTCAAAGCCTGTCTGCATTAGATTATGCTCCACAAATTTTTGCTAGCAATACAGGCTTGGAACAGGTAGTGACTATGCCTGAGGTTGATTGCGTGATGGCGGCTATCGTTGGGGCGGCAGGGCTGCCCTCGACTCTGGCAGCCGCGCGTGCAGGTAAAACCATTTTGCTGGCAAACAAAGAAGCTTTAGTGATGTCAGGAGAATTATTGATTGCCACAGCTCAGCAACATTCAGCACAGTTGTTGCCGATCGATAGTGAGCATAATGCAATTTTTCAATGCATGGCGAATTGCGCTGATAAACATGTGCTTGAAGGGGTGGATGAAATCATACTGACCGCCTCGGGTGGGCCTTTTCTGAATACTCCCAGTGAGTCTTTATCGAGTATCACTCCAGAGCAAGCTTGCCAGCACCCAAATTGGTCGATGGGTAAAAAAATCTCTGTCGATTCTGCAACCATGATGAATAAAGGCTTAGAGTTGATCGAGGCGGGCCTTTTATTCAATATGAGTATAGACCAAGTTCGAGTGTTAATTCATCCGCAGTCAGTCGTGCATGCGATGGTCAATTACAAGGATGGTTCAATGCTGGCTCATATGGGTTATCCAGATATGCGCGTGCCTATTGCCCATGCAATGGCGTGGCCCAAAAGAATACAGTCAGGTGTTCAGAAGTTAGATCTCACCCAAACCCATCTTGAATTCATGCAGCCTGATATGGAAAAATTTCCCTGTCTGGCGTTGGCAATGCAAGTGCAAAGTCAGGGGCAATCCGCGCCAACAGTGATGAATGCGGCGAATGAGGTTGCTGTTCAAGCTTTTTTGGATGAGCACATTAACTTCATGCAAATACATACGGTGGTTTCGAAAGTTGTTGACTCTATGCAACTTGTTGGCGTTCAAACGCTCGAAAGTATTCTACAAGTAGACCGTCAAGCTCGTATGCTCGCACATGATATCATCGAGCAGATGGAGTCATGATGATGGATGTAAACTTAATCATGAAAAGAGTGGGTGATGTTGACAGTGTCATCACAAACATAAGCATTAAAAAGAATATTAAAAAAGTATGAATGGTTTTTTAATTAGTCTGGCGTCTTTTATCGTGGCCATTAGTCTGATTGTGACTATCCATGAGTTTGGGCATTACATCGTTGCGCGTTT
>CAZKDD010000171.1:0-3395 GCA_964551535.1 uncultured Thiotrichales bacterium
TTCGTATCATGAGGTTTGCACAGGTGTATTTATTTTATGGTCCAGATTAATGTATTGATTAAGAGATGAATAGGGTAAGATCCATTCCATCGAAACTAGTGCCCACATACTAGATAGATTATATCAAGCATTAGCTATGCATTGAAAATGCTTTCCTTCTAGTATGGTTAGTGTATGAATACAATTTGATGACACCGAGAGGAGAATGAAGGCAACTCATGTCCAATGCACGATTACTTGATTGGTGTTTCCTATTGGCACTGGTAGTGATGTTTGGTTCAGCTTTCTTACTCACTAAAATTGCTGTGCAAGATATACCTCCCGTGCTTGTAGTGGCAGGCAGGATTGTGGTGGGTGCCATGATTTTGTGTGTGATAACAATATGGCAGGGTGAGTCGTTTTCATCACTTATCGCTTATTGGAAAATTATTTTTGTTTTAGCGCTCACGGGTAACTGCGTGCCCTTCTTTTTAATCACTTGGGGGCAGCAGTATGTGGACAGTGGCTTAGCAGGGATACTAATGGCGATGATGCCTTTGAGTACCATTTTACTAGCGCATTTTTTTGTCAGCGGTGAAGCTATCACTGCCAATAAATTAACTGGTTTTATAGTGGGTTTTGCAGGTGTCGTAATATTGATGTTGCCGCAAATTAATGTTGATACAACCTATCAGTGGTTACATTTATTGGCTATGTTGTCGATATTATGCGGTGCTATCAGTTATGCTATTAATTCAGTGATAGCGCATCATCTTCCAAGTATCAGCTTGACGTTACTATCATCAGGCGTGTTGATAGCCGCTTCATTAATGATAGTGCCTGTATCGATATGGTCTACCTATGGATGGATGCCAAATGTGAGTAATAGTTCGCTATTCGCCTTGCTGATCTTAGGTTTATTTCCGAGTGGGATTGCAACCATTGTGTATTTCAGTTTGATTCGCCGTGCCGGTGCAGCTTTTATGTCACAAACAAATTATTTGATTCCACTGTGGGCTGTGTTCATAGGGGTAGTGTTTGGTCATGAGCAAATTAATTTGAATGCAATGATTGCTCTTGCAGTGATTTTATCTGGAATAGCCTTGGCTCAACGAAAGTCTCATATTGATCCGTCGTGACTCTATAAAAATATCATTAAAGTAACAATGTGGCTGTGTTGTTGGTCTGCTAGGGTGAAATTCCACCCACGCGCACATAGATTAAGCAACCTTGTCGTGAAAAGGGGGTATGTGTACTCATATGTGGAGCGCGTATCCAAGTGCCTGCCGGATATTCTCCATGCTCATCTTCGAAAGTGCCCTCAAGTACTAAGATTTCTTCTCCACCTGGATGAGTATGGCGAGAGAAATAGGTTTCAGGTTGCCATTTGACCAATGCCATACTCTCGGGATGGTTTGCCTGAGAGTATAAGGGCAGCACTGTTAATCCTTCTACCATGCCTTGCAGCCATGGATTTTTCTGCGCATTGATTCTGACTTGTGGGCGGTCATTGCCCTCATATTGTCTGAGACGTACGAAGATAGTGCAGCCACTATCTGAATAAGGACTGTGTTGACTACCATCAGGATTAAGTAAATAGCTGCCTTTAGGATAGCGACCATGTTCATCACAAAATTCACCATCTAAGACTAGTATTTCCTCCCCTTGAGGATGTTGGTGAGTTCTGAATTTGCCTCCGGCATCATAGCGAACGATGCTGGTTACCGGCCCAAACTCACCACCTTCTCGATACAAAGGCTTGCGCCAAACGGTTTGACTGGGGCTGGGTTGCCAATCCATTGTCTGGGTATTAACGACAACGCGCTGCGATAGATCATTATTAATATTTTCAATCACGTTCATCATCTTAGTCCTCAACAAGCATCAATAAAGCGTCGAGATCAATTCTACTTTCATGGTCTGCAATCAGTGTATTTGTATGGTCATAAAGTAGATAAGATGGTGTGCCTAGGAGATTTTTATTTGCAGCATCTGAATGATACAGGTTGGCAGCATTAAAATTAGTCAGTATGTGGGCATAATTGAGTTGGTTTTCTTGAACAAGACGTTCAGTAAGTTGAGGGTTTTCTTCACCGTCGATCACCACGCCAATAATCGTCATGTGAATATCTGGATGTTCTTGCATGAGTTGTGCAATTTTTTTGAAATCTCTTTTGCATGGCTCACAAAAAGTGGCCCAAAACATAACTAAATCATATCTATCTTGTGCAAGATGTTGTTGGATGAATGATGCTACGTTTTCACTATTATGGTTTATTGAGTAGGGTGAGGCATTCACGACAGTGAAACATGCAAGGGTCGATAGTATTGCAAGTTTTAAGATTATTTTTTGCATAATGAATTGTTTTAAAGTGATAACTTAAGTGGTGAGTATTTTTTACAAGGTTATTTGGGTTTGTTTGTTTAATTATTGATATAAAGTTTATAGCAGGCCGACTGTATGTATCGAGCTGCCAGTTCGCTGTTAATGTCTTTGCCATGATGGGCTGTGCATTCCTTAGCAGTTTTTACACCGAACATGGGCGATTCTTTACTTATCCATATGCGAGTATAGAAAGGATAACGATCTTTGCATTGATCAATTAGCTCTTGTGCGATTGTATCACTCTGTACATTCTCTAAGTTAGTTAGCAAACAATGCCAGTATGTTTTTTTGTTAAACCAATCGCATTGCGCATGCAATGGAAACATGAACATTGCGATGGCAATAGTTTTCACAATCATAGCCATAGGATTGCAATCCTCATCTTTAGTTCACACATAATCATATACCTAGCGCGGGTTTGATGACTATATAAGTAAGAGCGGTGATGAGAAACACGCCAATTAAATTCAGCCAGATACCAGCTTTACACATATTTGGAATAGAAAGATGACCTGAGCCAAATATAATTGCATTGGGTGGTGTGGCAATGGGCATCATGAAAGCAAAGCTCGCCGCAAATGTGGCTGGGAAAATAATCAAATAGGGATGAATCCCCATCCCAATGGCGATACTGGCTAGGATTGGAACTAGGGTGGCAGTTGTGGCTGTGTTGGATGTTAATTCTGTTAACAGTATGACTGCGCCACAGATGATAAATACAAATACATACTCAGGTACGGCAGGTAAGAATAAACTCTGAGCAGCGATGAATTCTGCAACGCCATTGTTTTTAATCGCTTGCGCTAATGTCAAGCCACCTCCAAACAGTATGAATATACCCCAGGGTAATTTTTTTGCGGTTGGCCAATCCATGACAAAATCACGCTGCTTCAAATTGACTGGTATCACGAATAACATCAAAGCACATAGCATAGCTATGCCTGGATCACTCAGTCCTTTAAAGGGTTGAATGTAACCATTGTTTAAAGGCAGGGTTAGAGTTTGCAGCCAAGGTCTGGATATCCACAAA
>CAZKDD010000172.1:0-3362 GCA_964551535.1 uncultured Thiotrichales bacterium
GATTTTATCTTTGACGCCAACTAGCACATATCCACCATCATTAGTTGGTCCCAAAACCAAAGGCGTTTTATCGAGCGACTCAAAGGCGTGAGTGATATATTGAGCGTTAAGATCAAAGCTATCGCAACCAATCAAACATACTCGTTGTGCGCTCTTTAATTCAGTTTGTATCGCATGATACATACGCTCTGCTAAATTACGGCCGATTTGTTGTTTGCTGTTATGTACGCCATAACCCAAGGAGTAAACCACCACTCGATACATACGCGAACGCTGCACTTGCGCTAAAGTATTTTTATATAAGTGTCGATGTAAATATAAACATTGGCGGTGTGAAAGCACTCCATACATACGAGTTTTTACTCGTGTGATACGGGGCGCTTTGGTGAAAACAATTAGAGTATTTTGGGATCTCACGTATGGTAATTATAGTTTAATTTGAATGCTGAAAATATTTACACTTAAGTGTTGGTCATTAAACTTTCATTTTATGAATAATATTTTTTATACAAATCATTAGCTGAGCATCCAAAATAAAACTGCAACCTAAACCACCACATTTTAATTAGTGTTTTTATCACGCCATGACGCTGCCAATAACGAGCCGATATCAGCACTGGCTCTGAAATACGGCGAGGAGGGGAGATCTTGCGTAATTGTGATGATAAATAGATATCTTCCATTAATGGATAATCTGCCAGTGCACATGGAGTCAAAAGCCATCTTTTGGCAAAGATGCATTGATCGCCAGTGGCAATAGCAGTCAAGTGGGATCGCCAGTTCATAGCACGTTCGATCACTCTAAATACCCACTGTGGATTGTCTATCTTAACATCAAAGCGCCCCCAATTATGCGATTCCAGCGCTGCCAAAATTTGACTACAAGCAGAATCACCCAAAACTGTATCTATGTGATGAATACACACATTTGCCTGATTGGAATATTCAATACCCATGGCGATTTGTCCACCGCGACTGCGCTTAATCTCGCAATCTAAAACAGTGAAGTCGAACGATTGCAGGAATTGAACGCTGTTATCACTGCTACCACCATCAACAAAGACTAACTGAGTTTTATCGGCTAATTGTTTGAAATAATCTAAACGCTGCTCAAGCAATACAGCTTCATTGAGTACAGGGACAATGATAGAAAGTGGATAACAACCAGAATGATCTGACATGAGTGCATATTTTCTATGAATTTGAATGCAAATTATAACAGGGGCTATATCAACATATTGCCGATGCTATTTGATAAGTTTGATAAGGCTCTGATGGGACATTTTAGTAATTTAACATAATATACATTATGCGCATTATATAATGAGTCCCTTTATTCTTAAAAGGGTTTTAACACTATATAAATGACCTACTCACAGGGATTAACCCGTGTATCTACGATAATTAGAGCGCGATAGTGATCAATTTAAGATTGAAAGACCGATTCTTCGAATAAATAAGATATAACGCCTCTATAAGTTAGATCTGATTCACAATGGGTATGCGATAGATAACGAGGCTATTGATAAAATCTATTCTGGGTTGTAGTGGCAAATTATGAGTAAGGAGACAGGCAATCAATTCAAACCCGAAGATTATCGTCACTCTCCTCTTTTCAGACACTATGTGCTACTCAGCACGACTTGTTATCAATAGATGTATTTATTGATGTCGTTTTATCATCTCTACTTACGCTGGTGAGTCATACCAGATAAAACCACAATAATTACTCGCCAACATGTGACTATGAAAAGTCATGAGCGCGTAACATGTTCATGTCAGTTGAATTGCATTGGTGACTTCATAAGCTCAGCTATAAACCTTATATGATTAAGAAAGGCTTTCTTATATCGTGTTTAAACACAACTTTGGACTGACAAGGGGATTAGAGAACATGGGTGAAGTGTAACAAATGGCGTCCCCAAGGGGATTCGAACCCCTGTTGTCGCCGTGAAAGGGCGATGTCCTAGGCCTCTAGACGATGGGGACATTATTGGTGTTTAGACACTGAGGATTGATTAAGGATGACACAAAAAGACAAGCTAAAAACGACTTTTGTAAGCTCTTTTTTTGATCAATCGCGCGGCTAAATCATCGCTGAGGTGGCGAACATTACGTTAAAAACGGCACTCCTGTCAAGTCAATCAACGGCTAATCCAATGATCTACTATCGCCCTGCTTTCAACTCAAAAAGAATCGGCACTTGATATTCATATATACCCTCTCGATTATGCAACGCATGTGGAACGTCTGGCATTGGAGAGGATTTTTGTAACATTTTCACAACTGCGTCATTAAGACTTTTATGACGACTGGGTTCAATAATTTCATATTCAAGTAAATGCCCTTGATCATCGATAGAAAACTTTACTTTCACCATGCCTTCATAATGACGCTTTTTAGCAATTAACGGGTATCGCTTGTATTTTTGTAACCACGCACTTAATTGCAATTTATATTGAACCGCCAAATCTTCGATGTATTGATCATCAGGCGAACTTGCCATTTGCTCAATTGGCGTGGTTTCTGAGGCTGGTGGTGCGGACGAAGGTTTTTCAACTGACTCTATAATGGGCTTTATAAAGGTTGGCTTCTTTACCACAGGCAATGGATCTGGCTTAATGGTCTCTGCTGGTGTTTCTATGAGTTCTTTTACAGGCTCAGGTTCTTCTAACTCTATGAGTTCTTTCTCAGGCTCTTCTTCAGACTCAATTGGTTCAGGCTCTGTAACTTCAGGCTGCTCCAGTGATTGCTCCATTTCCTGAGTAGATTTGATATTCACCTGGACATATTTGCTCTTGTTATCACGCGCAATCACCATAGGGGGTTGCGACCAAAAACTGTTAACAATAATGGCAAGTATAATTAAACTGATGAAGACAAAACTAACTCTAATTAGCATCACTTAGTGTTCTATGGTCTAGTTTTACACACACGTACTTGCCTACAGGTTCTATACATAGATTCTAAACATAGGTTCTAAACATGGGTTCTAAACATGGGTTCTACATACATGACACACCTAGATTATTATGATCATTATAAAAAGGACAAATGGGTGCTAGCTTGGTGAACTAGCGATCAATTACTCGTAAGTACACAAATAGGCACTGTCACGTAATACTTCTATGTCAAATTGACTGTCAGCGGGCACCTTAAATTGTTGCCCTGAGTTTATCTCTTGGTACTGTGTTTGATGAGGTAACTTCACTCTTACCTCACCGTCAATAATGGTCATGGTTTCATTCTGAGCTGTATTAAAAGTGTAACTACCGGCACTCATGACTCCAACCGTAGTGGGCAGTATAGCCCCTTGGTATGCGATAGATATGACTTGGTCATCGAAATAGGTATTTGTCTTT
>CAZKDD010000173.1:0-3360 GCA_964551535.1 uncultured Thiotrichales bacterium
AATGGCAAGACCAAGGGCTATTCATGGACGTGGTTGCTCATGCGGGAAGTTTGGTCGCGGTATTGATTTATTTTCGACAAGAAATGAAAGCTATGCTGTGGGCTATGACGCATCCAAATCATGCTCAAGCAAAGTCATCTTTGCATTTGTTTAAATTGATAGTGATTGCGACTCTTCCGATAGTAGTTACAGGGATGATATGGGCTGGAGCTATAGAGCAGCACTTTCGTAATAGTCAGGTGATTGCTTTCGCTACTATTAGTTTTGCATTGTTGCTTTTGATCGCAGATAAAAGTGCTAAATGCCAGCTAGATGAGTATCAATTGAATTTCAAACAGGCGATATTAATTGGTTGCGCTCAAGTTTTGGCGCTAATTCCCGGTGCATCACGTACTGGAGTTACCATGACGGCCGCACTGTTGGTCGGTTGCAATAAAGTTGCTGCGGCTCGGTTTTCATTTCTATTATCAATTCCCACTATCCTTGCCGCTGTCACTTATAAATTGATAAAAACTCCATTACAGAGTTTAGAGATTGATTGGTTTGCAAGCGCTGTATTATTTCTTGTTTCTGGATGTGTGGCTTACTTATGTATCAAATTATTTGTGCGCTTAGTTAACCTCGTTGGCATGTTGCCGTTTGTAGTGTATCGACTAGGTTTGGGTGTTGTTCTATTCATCTTTGTGTAGACACATCAGTGTCTTTATCTTTTCAATGCGTAATTTTTCCAGCGCATGGCCAATGGCTTTACCGGTGAGTGTTTGTTGCTTATCAGCGCTTAATTTTAGGGGCATGATTTGCTGGCAACACGTCATTAAAAAGTCATATGAGTTGCTATCAATGTCATCGAATATTTGTTGCAGATGATTTAAATGTCTGTTTAATTCCAGTAAACGTTCTGGTCGGCGTATGCCATCTAATTGCTGTATAAGGTGGTATATCTGCTCTGCACTAAGTAATGGTATATCTAACTTAAGAAGATTATGTCGCACAGTTAATATGCATAAATCTTGTAGATTTTGGCGCACAAAAAAATGTGCTTGCAGCTGTTTTAATGCGGCTTCAGGTTTATCTGATTCACTAATACAGAGTAAGCAAAATGCGATGTAACGCGTGTCCTCATCATCTAATGTATCAATTTGAGCTAGCCTATCAGGCAGTGCATGGGTGTTGAAAAAATCACTGATGAATTCTAATGCACCAACTTGGTGTAGCACTTCAAAATAGATATGGGGATGATCGCTAGCAAAGACTTTTTCTGTTTCTCTCCAAATCCGTTCTTTAGATAAGTAGTTGAGTTCATCATCAGCACACAGTTGCTTCATCAATTCTAGTGTTTCATCAGCAATAAAAAATCCCAGACCATGGAAGCGTGCAGCAAAACGTGCCACTCTGAAAACGCGTAAGGGATCCTCCGCAAATGCCGGAGAGATATGTCGTAGGCAGCGTTGTTTAAGGTCAGTTAATCCGTCATAGGGATCAATGAGTTTATGTTCAGTATCTTCGGCAATAGCATTGATAGTAAGATCTCTGCGCTGCAAATCTTCCTCTAGAGTCACATCGGGTGTGCTGTGGACTGTAAAACCATGATGTCCTTTGCCTGATTTTCTCTCAGTTCTTGCCAGTGCATATTCTTCTTGAGTTTGAGGATGTAAAAATACTGGGAAGTCACGTCCTACTTGGCGATAGCCTTGATCGATGAGTGTTTGTGCCTGCGCACCTACGACTACCCAATCACGTTCTGCGATCGGGAGTTGTAATAATTTATCTCGAACGGCGCCGCCCACGAGGTAGACTTGCATCATCAAAACCTATCGTCATGTTATGTCTGTATACGCTATTGTACACCCGTTGAGCGGGTTTTAATGATTGCCAAGATAATTTGGAGCAATCTCTTCCAAAGGGGTAGTGCAGGTGGATCCATTGGTGCAAACACTGTCGACTTGCAGTGAATGATAGTTGTCAATGGACAGCGGTTTGCCAGGGATAAATTCAAATATGTGCGCCTGAATTTTTGATAGCGTGGCAGGTAAGCTGATTACCTTACAAGAGCGGCCGCTAATGTTGGCCGTATATTCCACTAATTGTTTGAGTGTATAGGTGTTAGGCCCACATAGCGGGTAGATTTGTGAGTGACTAGATGGATCATCAATACTGTTAATCATCGCAGCTACTACATCCCCGACATAAACCGGAGAAAATTTTGCGTCCGCACAGGCCAGTGGAAAGACTAAAGGTACAAATTTGAGTAAAGAAGCAAATCGATTCAAGAAGCTATCATGCTCACCAAAGATCACAGAGGGTTGAAAAATACTCACTGCTACGTCATCGCAATGAGTCAGTAAATATTGCTCTGCCTGGCCTTTGCTACGCAGATAGTGACTGGGGCCGTCTACATTGGCGTTGAGTGCGCTTAATTGTAAATAACGTTTAATACCGAGTTGTTGACAGGCACTCAGTGCATTTTGCGTGATACCTGTGTGGACCTGGTAAAATTGCTTACCGTTATGTCCTGTTTCATTGAGTATCCCGATGAGGTTAATGACAATGTCGCTGCCTTGCAACGCTTTAACCAGTGTTTCAGTGGTGTAATTTTGCACACAGACAATGGTGACATTGGCAATTGAAGTGAAATGTGTGCACGAAGAAATATCACGCGTAAGCAGCTTAATATTGGCATTATCTTGCAGCAATCGTGTGCATAACTCAGTGCCTACAAATCCACTGCCGCCTAGAATACTGATGGTATGTGTACTATTCATTTCTTGATTATAACGGAACGGCATCATCATGGTGTCTATTGCCTTGTACGCACAGAATTATTTTTCTGATAATATGTCATCTAGTGCCATGGCGGCCAAATGACTAAATCGTTCTCAAATCTATGGAGTATTAATGTGAGTGAAAAAATCACAAGCATATCGGACGCAACTTTTGATAAAGAAGTATTGCAAAGTGATCAACCTGTGCTGGTCGATTATTGGGCTGAGTGGTGTGGTCCGTGCAAAATGATTGCCCCACTACTGAATGAAATTGCGGATGAATACGAGGGTAAGTTGAAGATTACTAAACTCAATATCGATGAGAACCCGCAGACACCGCCTAAGTTTGGCATTCGTGGCATCCCCACACTGATGATTTTTAAAGCGGGTGATGTCCATGCGACCAAAGTCGGTGCGTTATCAAAGTCTCAGTTAACGGCGTTTATTGATCAAAGTATCTAGCTCGGCAAATAAACAAACCTGTGACGCAAACAGTTCTGTCTGCAACATCAGAGTCAGTAGACCACCTAGACCTGTGAGCAATATGTCTCACTGTTATTGGTAACTTTGATGCTGACATAGCCTTGGCTATAGGGAT
>CAZKDD010000174.1:0-3348 GCA_964551535.1 uncultured Thiotrichales bacterium
CTAATTCGCTATAGTTTTCTTTGATTAGGTCAATCATCCAGGGCTGATCGGATTGGAATAGGATCGATACAGTCTTTTTGTATAAAAGAATTTCAGCTGAGAAATCTCCCATCTGTTGACTTTGGTGGCGAAGATAAATCTGCCACTGTTCACGACTAATTTGCTTTTCATCACGAGATATACGCGCCTCTAGCCAACCCTCGCCCAAAAAAGGAAGTAGAAAATTGTACTGCAGGTTATTTTGTATCAATCCATCAAGTGTTTTAACTTGTGATGAAGAAATACCATCGATTGCTGCCTGCACTGTCGCCTTATCAATACCCTTATCTAGGCTTAATAAGTTAATCAAGAACATCTTAAGGTCTTGTTGCTGATTACTAGTATTAATCACGCTAGACTCCCTAAATAAGCCTGACAGTTGTAACCTTTCTTTTACCCAAGCAGCATGAACTCGCTCCGGTGTTTTACGGAAATCCTTAAGCCACTGATAAAGGCTATTTAGTTCTGCTTCACCATCTATATCTACCGACCCCCTAGATAATAAACTCGTCAAAAATTGCTGCGTCGGATGTAACTGTTGATGTCTGAATAACAGGCTACGAAGAAAAGTACTTACGCCTGCAAGACTCGAATTGGGTAACTCAGCATCAGTAATTAGTTTTAACTTTGGCGGAGATGAATCAGGATCCAAAACTTTAAGGAGTAATCGCTCACCTTCTCTCAAACCCCCTACCGGCAAATTCGCTCGAAAAAGTATATTGCGACTTTCTAGCCAAACACCATCAGTAAGTGTTTTTGCCACAATGACTTCAAGAAGCTGCCCACGCAGTAAAGGGGGATCGAAATGCCGCGTAACAGCACCGGCATTAGAGCCACCGCCAGAACTCACTGCGGTCGCTTTTAGTTGTTGAAAATCTGTATTTACAGAATTTGGCAAAACCCAATACCTAAAGCTAACTTATTGATTATAATAGCGTATATATGAATAACATCAATTTTCGTTATGTTTTATCTGCTAGACAAAATAGTAGAACTTTTTAAAATAACTTTATGGATGTATTAGGTAAATCAGCGCCGCTACCACCACTACCCACCAAGCCAGTACCCATAAAGGCTTCTCCGGCTATTGCGGATGAGCCTTTAGAATTTTCTCCTATTGATGAGGCAAGCGCTTTATCTGAAAGACAATCTCCCCCGAATGACTCTCAATCTAAAGCAGAGCGATCTTTAAGATCTTCTACCTCACGCCAAAACGATATGCCAAATACGCTTGATGCTATCAAAAATCGTTTCAATCCAGCTTTAGATAAAAAAATAACCACTGCTGAAAATGCTATTGAAAGCTATCAAGCTAGCAAAGAAGGTAGCTCTGCCAATGCATCGCTTAAAATAGATCAAGTAATCTAAAGTCTCTTTACCCCTCTTGTTTTAAACGTATTTCTACGCGCCTATTCTTCTTCCTTCCCTCTTCGGTTGAATTATCTGCAATCGGTTTTGTATCGGCATGTGCTTCAATCTCTATGCGCGCCATAGGCACATTCAGTAACGAACTCATAGCATGAGCTACTGCTGCCGCACGCGCTGAAGATAAATCCCAATTCGACGCAAAACGTCCTGATTCAAATATAGGCATATTGTCCGTGTGGCCTGCGACAATTATTTTTCCCTGGCTTTTAAGAATGGTGTCTCTTACATCTTTCAATGCCTCAACAGCTTCTGGGCTAATATCTGCCCCACCATCCTTAAAGGTAGCTTTTTCAGCTAACAATATAGCCACCTCATCTTTACGACGTTCAACCTGAACATTTCCTGCTTCAATTTCACTTTTCAGCGAGTCATTTAATTCGGCCACTTCACGCGTAAGTTGCTTTTCAAGCTCCTCTTGAGCTTTTGGTGATTTAGTTTTTAACTGTGACTCAGCCAATTGCTTATCACGTAACTCTTGACGGACTTCAACTTCGGCTTTGATTTGCTGCTGCGCTTCAGAAACTTTCGCCACTAAACCAATACGCTCAGGACTAACGATACCGGCTTTTTTTACATCCTTAGATTCAGCACTATCTGGGCCAATAACACCCGTGCCTTTTAATTCAACAACAACTTTATTGCCTTCTAATTTAACTTCAACTTGAGCGTTAGTAATTTCAGTTTTTAACAACTGCTCTAGTTTCCTTTTTTCTTCTTCGATATCAAAATCATCACTATCGGGATTTTGCTTCTCTTCAGGTACATCCTTTTCAGGATCAGTAACCTCTTGATTAAGTTGATTAATCGGCGTTTGGCGAGTAATAGAGGGACTGAAATCCGACGGCATTACCGTTGTACCCATCGGAATTATCTGGACCTTTGGCATACCAAAAGCATTTATTAAAGAACCTACAACGGCTTTATATTTATCAACCTTTACATCAGAAAAAGACAAAATCAAAACAAAGAAGGCCATAAGCAAAGTCGCCATGTCGGCAAAAGTCGCCATCCACAGCGGGGCGCCAGGTTTACAGTCCTCGCACTTTACTTTCTTATCGTCTTCTTCCTCTTGATCAGCCATGGTCAGCCCTTACGCATTCGCCATCTTGGCACGCGTGGCCGGATCTAAGTAAATTGACAGCTTGTCAGACAATACTCGTGGATTACCGCCGTCTTGCATGAAGTTCAACGCCGTTAAGATCAGCTCGTTATTCAAGGTCTCATCCACCATGCGTTGCTTTAGCTTCTGCTGAATCGGGAACGCAATTACATTAGCCAAGAATGCGCCGTATAACGTGGTCAATAATGCCACCGCCATCGCAGGCCCAATCGATTTAGGGTCACTCATGTTTGCCAACATCTGTACTAAACCCACCAAGGTGCCAATCATGCCCATCGCTGGACCAAAGTCACCGATTGAAGACCAAATATCAGCGCCACGCTCATGTCGTATCACCATAATCTCGGTGTCTTTGGTGAGCTGGGTTGAGACGTAACCTTTATCTTTGCCATCCACGAGCATCTCAAGGCCACGTTCAAGGAATTCATTCTTTTCCTCACCCACCTTGGACTCTAGAGCGATCATGCCGTCTTTACGCACTAACTCAGCGTATTCAACGAATTTTTCAATCAACGCCTCTGGCTTTTCAATCGGATTGCCAAAACTACGCCCTGCAACACCCACAGCCCCGACAAAATCAGCCATCGATGAGCGCATCATGGTCACCATCAAGGTGCCACCAAATACAATAATCAAGGATGGGATGTTGACGAACATGCCCGCAGAGCCACCAATGACGATCGCCATCACGATAGTGCCAATAGCGCCGACAAGGCCGATTAACGTTGCTATATCCATAGGGAGCTCTTAAGTCTTCTGCA
>CAZKDD010000175.1:0-3344 GCA_964551535.1 uncultured Thiotrichales bacterium
TATTTGCGAATCTTGCCCATGGGCCTTGTCAAGCAGCGTGATTGTACTTCCCCGATTATTACCACGTACCACTTTATATGATAACTGAGGTATGTCGGAAAATTCATTTTGAAGCTGTCTTAACATCGTATGCGCGGTAGTGTCACTGTCAAAAAAAGCAAATCCCGTTGGCCCCCAAGAACTCTGTCCCACCCCAGGGACCCCTTGGGCAATCAAATACTCAATCACTTGCGCAACCGATGGACTAGTGTAACGTCCGCCCTGTGCTGGAGCAAAATAATCGCCTACACGTTGTTGTATTTCACGAATACCCAACCCAAACTCTTGAATATTATTCTCTATGATTCCTGGTAATACCCGCGCCAGCACTTGCCGAGATAGGAATCCAGCACATTGATCTGAAAATCTTGGTAATGTTTGAAAAGCGTCCGTTTCATAAGAACCGTGTAAGCCGACATCACTGTTATCAGCAATAATCAATACTCTCCAAGTCTCCGGAAAATCTTGTCTTGCGATCATCGGTGGCACCCGTGTACCAGGTCCTCTGCCACCGTCAACAATCATACCGCCCTGATCAAAACCAGCAATGCCGATACCAGAACGGGCACCACGGCCAAGTTCTTGCGCTATTTCTGCTGTTGTTACCTCCACTTGCCAGAGTTTAGCAATGGCAGAACCCACACATAGAGCCAATTGCGTACCAGAACCTAGACCAGCGTGTTCAGGAATGCCCTTTTGTATGTTGATTTCACATGCCCCTTCTAGATTCCATTTCTCAAATAGTTCACGTGCATAGTTTAAGGCTCTTTGATGACTGGGGCCTTGACCCTTAAAACGTTCACAGATCGACACATTCATCTCTAGATCAAAACCTTCAATAGTCACCCCTAGACTGATGAACTTTCGTCCTAGCGCCCCACCCAAATCGACAAATCCCAAATGGAGGCGTGCCGGAGTATTGACAGTTACACTAGTGTTTTTGTGATATAACATGGACGGTATCTTCGATGTTTTGTTAATTGCGCGGCTATTTACTCTCGAACCACGCATTTTGTCTACATTTTACACTGATTTATGGGTTTCAAACTAGCCGAAATAGGGACAAACAAATTATACTTTCTACGAAAGTGATGACACACAAATAAACACATCCTACTCAACCTTTTACTGAACAACTTTTATGCAATTTACTGACGTGACCTGTCCACACTGTGGACTCCTATGTGACGATTTATCTGTAGAGGTGAATGAAGGGCTGGTTAAATTAACCAATCCTATCAATAATTCATGTGCCTCCGCTTTTGAAGATGCCTGCATTGATGGAGAACTCCCTAGCGCACAAATAAATGGCAAAAATGTTTCTTTAGACGCGGCCATCGAACGTGCCAGTGAGATTCTTAAAAATTCGTCGCAGCCTTTAATCAATGGAATGATTGCAGATGTGCAAGCCTGTCGAGCAGCGATTGCACTGACAGAAAAAATTGGCGCCGTCATGGACCATGCCAACAGCAACACAATGCGCCCTAACGTAGCAGTCATGCAACGTATGGGAAAAGTTAAAACCACATTATCCGAAGCTCGTAATCGAGCGGATAATGTAATTATTTTTGGTTCCCAAGTATTAGACAGATTCCCACGATTAATCAGTAGAGTCCTTCAACCTGAGAAAAGCCTAGGATCAGAGCAAACGCTGCATAAAACTATCACTATATTCGATGCCAACAACTGTGAAACTTCTGAGCAAATCAAGCAACACAAAGGCCTTAATTACCACCAATTTGATGCTGCCTCTTTGGATGAAATTATCCAAACTTTTCATGGCATCATCCAAACGACGCCAGAGCTGAGTGATGACACCGATGACATGACACGAACTTTGGTCGAACTGAAAAACACTCTACTTAACAAAAACTACACGGTTTTAATCTGGAATACCGGCTTACTTGACGCCATAGCAGCCGAGCAAACTATTCAAACATTGACACTCATAATCAAGACACTAATGAAAGAAATTCGTTGTGTCGGCATGCCACTGGGAGGCTCCAAAGGTGAGATTACTGCCAATCAAGTCATCACATGGCAATCAGGTGTGCCACTACCCACCGCGTTCATGAGTGGTGTGCCCATACATGACCCTGTGACACATAATGCGAAATCGATGTTAGCTAATCGTGAGGCAGATGCTATGCTGTGGTTATCCACTTACCGCTCTACTGACACACCTCCAAACACCGATATCCCAACCATAGTCATCGGCCATGCCAATATGCAATGCAATGATGCTGCGGTGTTTATTCCTGTTGGTGTTCCTGGAATTGACACACGCGGGTTGGCCTGCAGAACAGATAGCGTAGCGACTCTCCCACTCAAAAAAATACGTGACATCAACTTGCCTAATGCAAGTGACATCATAGAAAAAATTACTCAGCAAATATAATACTATGGCAATAAAATTAAGCGGCGGAAAAATTTATGACCCAGCCCATCAGATGGATGGTGTACAACAGGATTTATTCATCGTCGGTGAGAAAATTTATCATGCATTACCAGAGCACGAGAAAGTCACTCAAACCTATGACTTAAAAGGTTGTATCGTCATGGCGGGGGCTATTGATTTGCATACTCATATTGGTGGAGGCAAAGTCAATATTGCTCGCACCATGATGCTTGAAGATCAACACCAACATCCACAAGAAGGTGATCACTTATGCCGCACCGGCTGTGGCCATATTGTTCCATCTACATTTTCAGCCGGCTATCGTTATGCAGAAATGGGCTATACCGCCTGTTTTGAACCCGCAGTGCTACCAGTCAATGCCCGACAGGCACACATGGAAATGGCCGATACACCCATGGTGGATAAAGGCGGTTATGTGCTCCTAGGTAACGACGATTTTCTCCTGAATATGATTCAACAGGGAGTCGAACAGTCGACTATCAACGATTATGTGGCTTGGATCTTACATGCTAGCCAATGTATTGGTGTCAAGGTAGTCAACCCAGGTGGCATTCATGCATTTAAATTTAATCAACGACGCCTGGATATTGATGAAAAAAGTCCAGCTAACATCACACCACGTGAGATTATTAAGAAATTAAGTCGCGCCGTACACGAACTCGGCGTTCCTCATCCACTCCATGTTCACGCCAGCAATCTTGGTATCCCTGGCAACTTCAAAACCACGCTAGCAACCATGTCTGCTGCTGATGGCTTGCCAATACACCTGACACATATTCAATTTCATAGCTACGGTGCAGAAGGCGATTATAATTTCTCTTCCGCTGCCTGCGAAATTGCAGAAGCAATTAATAGCACACCTAATGTTACCGCTGATGTCGGCCAG
>CAZKDD010000176.1:0-3333 GCA_964551535.1 uncultured Thiotrichales bacterium
ATTAGACCCAGGCTTGCTGGATTGTGAAAATGCAGTATTACTCCCTCATTTAGGCAGTGCTTCTATCGAAACTCGTATTGCCATGGGTGAGCGTGTGCTTGAGAATCTGAAAGCCTTCTTCAATGGTGAAACACCAAGAGATAAGCTGGTATAAGCAAGCATGCTCATGATTGAAAACTCTCTAAAGTATAGAGAATAATAGCGAGTATATTGTTCACATATTAGAGTAAATTAGCAAAAAGGAGGTCATGGCCTCCTTTTTGCACGTATGTCATAGAGCACTTTATATAACAAACTTGAATAAATCTTATGTCAAATAAATCATTTTCAGCTAAATGGTCTCAGTTTTTAACACTGTCTAGTAGCGCCAATATTAATAAACGCGCCACTAATTACAGTGATCAAGTCTCTGAACTGCTGTTCAATTCGCTTCTGAGCGTAATACAAAAACGTAGCCCTGAAATTGAAGATATCTTTTTAGGCCAGCAAGAACTTCGTCAAGCCAACGATGATGTGCTTCCATACGCACTGCAAGCCTATGGCATATGGTTCCAGCTTCTAACGATTACTGAGCAGATTTCCAATGAAAAACGTCTGCGCATGATTGAAACTGAGATCGGCCATGAGGGCGTCCCCGGCACCTTTGCCCAAGTTATTGCACAAGCTGCTAGCGAAGGTATTGCCGCTGATAAATTACAAGAAATTTTAGACAATTCCTCAATCTACCCGGTCATTACTGCACACCCGACAGAAGCAAAACGTGTCACAGTATTAGAAATACATCATCGTATTTATATGATGTTAAAACAACTTGAGCACAAAAATATTACCGCTCATGAGCAGGATAAAATTAAACAAGAAATTCAAGATGAAGTTGACCTACTCTGGTTAACGGGAGAAATTCGTCTTGAAAAGCCCACAGTGGAACAAGAAGTCGCTTGGGGCATGCATTTCTTCAAAGAATCACTCTATGACGGCGTAGTCGAGCTATACACAGAATTAGATCGTGTCTTACAAAAATATTATCCCGATCACGAATTTGAAATCCCGCCTTTCTTTCAATTTGGCTCATGGGTTGGTGGTGATCGTGACGGCAATCCATTTGTCACCAATGACGTGACTGAACATGCCATTTGTCAGACAGCCAAAGCGACTCTGGAACACTATATTCAAAAGATTCAAGATCTAGGCAAATACTTGTCAATCGCCGGACACTCTGTTGAACTCTCCAAAGAGTTTCATGAAAACTATGAAATGGTACTAAGTAAATGTGGTGATACAGAAAACATCAAACTTAGAAACCATGGTGAGATATTCCGTCATTTGTGTAATTGCATAGTTAAACGTCTGAGGGCTAATCTCTATCAGCTATCAACTGATAATGTTCAGGAATTTGCTTACACATCGGTTAGAGGTGTGACACGTGATTTACGAGTAATCGAACAAGGCTTGATTGAAGCTAAGTGTAATTCTTTATGTACCACCCATGTCAGACCTTTACGTCATGGTATAGAAGCGTTTGGATTCCACACAACCAAACTCGATCTAAGACAGAATTCCACTGTCACCACCAATGCTTTACAAGAAATCTGGCAAGCACTTAATAATACTAAAGATGATGCGCCTTCCAAGGAAAGTAAGAGCTGGCGTAAATGGCTACTTGAGCAACTCAAGCAACCACTAGAAACATTGCCACAATTCACATCGCTGTCCGACATGAGTGCTGAGACATTAGATCTTCTGCGCAAGATGCGTGAGTTACAAGATCGTATTGATCGTGATGCTTTCGGAGTGTTCATACTCAGTATGACGCAATCCAGTGAAGATATTCTTGGTGTCTACCTATTAGCTAAATATGCAGGTTTATTTACTGACAACCAAAATGTAGAAGCCTGTCGTATCCAAGTAGTTCCCTTGCTAGAAACTATTGAAGACTTGAGAAACGGCCCAGTAATTCTTGAAAATCTTCTTGATATCCCACTCATTCAGCGCACTATTAATGAGCTCGGTGGCTGCCAAGAAATGATGGTGGGTTACTCTGACTCAAATAAAGATGGTGGTTTCCTCTGCGCAAGTTGGGAGATCAGCAAAGCTCAGAGCAAGATCTACCAAGCCGGCCAACAACATGGAATACAAATATCCTTCTTCCATGGCCGTGGCGGCTCAGTGTCACGCGGTGGTGCACCTGCGGGACGTGCGATTTCTGCACAGCCACCAGGCACGATCAACGGTCGTATGCGCGTCACTGAACAGGGTGAAGTGGTCTCAGGTAAATTTGCCAATCGTGAAGTTGCCCAACAGCAACTGGAATTACTCGCCTCCAGCGTTTTATCACATACGCTGTTCTCTGAGCAGGACTCAACATTAAAAAGCCGCTCAGAATATTATGATGCCCTAGAGGCACTCGCAGGCACTTCACAAGTCGCCTATCGCTGTCTCGTCGAGCAACCGGGTCTGGTCGATTTTTATCAATCCGCCAGCCCAGTTGAAGAACTTGCTCATATGAAAATAGGTTCCCGACCTGCACGACGTTTTGGTGCTAAAAGCCTGGATGACTTACGTGCTATTCCATGGGTATTCGCCTGGACTCAAAATCGATTACTGGTCCCGGGCTGGTTTGGCTACGGAACAGCGATCAAGCAATTTCTTGAAGTCCGCGGAGAAGCGGGTTTAGCCATGCTAGAAGAAATGACTGAAAAATCACCCATCTTCAAACTCATTACTGATAATGTAGAAAAAATGGTTTTTCTAACTGACTTTGCCGTCGCTAAAGAATACTCAACTCTGGTTGAGGATCAAGCCAGCAGTCAAGCCATCATGGAAATTATCAAGACTGAGCGTGACCTTACAGAACAGATGCTTCTAAAAATTACTAAGCAAGATGGATTATGTGTACGTTTTCCCAATTTCCATCAAACCATGTCTGCACGTGTAGAAGGCATACGTCAAATCGGTCTAGAACAAGCAAAACTAGTTAAACAATTTCGTGCCGCCCAACAAAGTGATAGCGCTGAAGGTCGCAACCTTATACCTCTGCTACTCTCTATCAACTGTGTCGCTGCTGGCTTAGGCTGGACTGGCTAAATAACACTATAAAGTATCCATCGTCATGAAAAAATTACTCTATCATTTTGATACTGACCCAATTCCTAGCGTATTCGACTCTGTCGTTGCCTATGATGGCGGCGCAGACCATGTCACTCAATTAGGCAACATTACTCCAGACAACTGTTACTCACTGGTGGAAGGTGCCATTTACACTCGCGCACCCAAGAACAAAAAAAACACCGCTTTATTTATCGGTGGTAGCGACCTAGCTGCTGGACAAGCGCT
>CAZKDD010000177.1:0-3329 GCA_964551535.1 uncultured Thiotrichales bacterium
CCTTTTAAACCGTAAGGTTTAGGTATGTTTCAGCTTAGAACCACTGAACGATACCGACAGCAATCATCTCAACGTCATCGCCAGTGCTTGCGCTAGTTCCACCAATACCGAAGTCATAAGCAGAAGCAGACTCGTTGTCAACTTTAGAGTAAGTCGCTCTTAACTCTGTGCCCGCCGGCATAGTGTAGTAAACACCAAAGTTATACGCTTGAGCATCTGTGTCGTTTTGGTCTGAACCGTCAACTTCTAGTTCGTCAGAGTTCATGTATGAAGCGCGAACGTCAAAGCCATTACCAAAGCCGATTACACCAGAAAGCATGAACGCATCACGTTCAACTTCGATGCTGCCACCAGCGGCAACGTCACCACCTGCAGGTGTTGTAGCAGTCATACAGTTATCCCAGTCATATTCGAAAGTTTCCCACATACCAGCGATCTTGAAGAAACCACCATTAGGCATGTTGTGAACATAACGAGCAGCTAAACGATAAGCTGTGTCGTCAGAATCATCACAAGCGAAACCAACCGCTGCCCACTCGTCATGTCTTTCATGAGTCGCGGCTAACCATAAAGTGTCACCTGAAGATAATGTAACGTCATAAGTCAAACCCATAGACCAAATGCGTGGGTCTAGGTCTGTTGTTGATCCATCATTAAGAGTAACAGTTTGGTCTTCACCCGCACCGTCGCGGTTAGCGTTAGTAGTCGCGATTCTGAACTTGAAGCCATTCATGTTAGGGCTGAAGTACTGAACAATCTCTTCTTGACGACGGTTAAATGAGTTGTTGTCACCGAAACCACTACCATTGTAGAAGTTACCGTTGCCACCGATTGTACCCATGATTGAAGTGTGAGAATCCGCACCTGCATCATAGAATGGGTCAACCCATTGAGCGACCATTTCGTTGTATGGAAGCAACCATTGACCGAACATGAACTCACCCCAGCTGCCGCTTAAGCTGATTTTAGAGTTTCTGTTACAGAAATCACTAAAGCCATTGAAACGGTTATGGAATGTGAACTGCTCACACTGCATGTTGACTTTCATGTCAGACACGCCAGTGTCTAGAGAAGCAGCGAAACCGATGTTTGCCGCGTTGTTGTTAATACGTGAAAAATCACGGTTGTCATCATCGACCATTTCATATGACCAGTTCTGCCATCCGTAGATAGTCCAGTTTGAATTAGCGTTACCGCCAGATACACCACCCGCGAAGGCAGAAGTAGCAGTAAGGCTAAGCGCTAATGCGCCACCTAATAGTTTTTTCATTGAGACTCCTCTCATTGATTTGATTAAATGTACTCGAGTTTTGCTGGTGAAGAAGCAAATAAAATAAGCTTTCCCAACCAAGCGTTGCAATCCTACCACATAAAAGTGTTTATTTGCCAACAAAAATTGTGATAAATGTCTCATAAAGACAACATCATATGTACGGCGACATGATGGTGTATTACCGGTAGCATTGACAAAAATTATGAGTATTAGGCTTGATCAAGGATCTGCTCTGTTCAAAAATCATGCTTATGTGTTGTAAAAAAGCAACAATTTGTTGAATATGAGGCATAGGGCGGTATGGTGAGCGGTCATTTTGATCAAAAAATAGACAAAAAATTTAAAATTAAACGGTTATTGGCACGACCCAGTTACTTCTGTTAGTAAAGATAGCGTGTGCATGGTTTAGATCAATTGATCTTTGGGAGTAAATTTAATTTGGCTTTCCTCGATGTACACTTGATCGTTAATCAATTGAATGGTGCATCGGTCTTCGTGAATGCTGGCTTTGACCTGCTTGAGATCAGGATAATAATTGGCCAAATACGCACAACTTAAACTGATTTTAGTCTCGTCGTCGTCATGTAAAGCATTAATTAGAAGGTTGGCCACAAACATGGCTTTGTCTTGTGGACTGGGTGCAGTGATAAATTCATCTGCAATTTGAAAGCCTTGTTGTAGTTTATGATCAATAGTTTCTAGATCGTTTAACTGTTTTTCAGGAAGTTGACGATCGCGAAAATATTCTAATACTTTGTCACGATTCACCACGATGACCAGTTTGTCTAAAGATTCTGTCATAGTTTAAACCGACGAATTGGGAGAATTTGTCTGCATTACATCATAACGCATTTTACGCAATGCTTGTTGAATCAAGTCAGGCACATCCAGGGTTTGATTGAGTTGCCATACAGAGGCTAGCTGTAGCAGCTGATTGGTGAGTGCGCTTTGGTTTTTTTGCCGATCTAGCATTAAAAGACTGACTTTTTCTAGAGTGATCAAACTCTCTTTAAAAGTGTCTGAGAGTATGAGATTAGTGGAGGATGGTTCGATCGCATATTGGTAGAGCGACTTAACCCCCGCGTAAAAAAAAGAACCCGACTCTGAGTAATCAAAATCAAAAACAGGCGAGTAAAAAGTTTTTAGTGTTTGGATATGTTGTTGAGAGCCGTGGTTATTGTGATTTAGACATTCTTCGAGAATGGTAAGGGTTTCCTCTATAGTTAACAGATGGGATGAAAGCGGAGAATTTTGTGTCATAAGAATAGATGTCTGAATATGTGGTGAGCTTGTTATACCCCAAACGTGGTTTTTCTGGTAAAGGTTCAGTCATTACGGTGTAAGTTCCGAGTTGAATTAAACAACATCAATCAAATAAGCACTTGAGGATGGTAGAGCTTACAGCTAGGATCATGCCATAAATTAGTGTTCACCCATATGGGTGACGTTTAAATCAGTGAGGTATTATAGTGAGTGACCAAAACAATTACGGCTTTGCGACACGCTCTGTGCATGCAGGAGCGCAAGCAGATCCAACCACCGGTGCCCGATCTGTGCCGATTACTCAATCGACAGCATTCGTCTTTAAAGATGCAGATCATGCCGCCGCTTTATTCGGCTTGGAAGATAGCGGTTTTATATATTCAAGATTGACCAATCCAACAGTCAGTGTCTTTCAAGACCGAGTGGCTAGTCTAGAGGGGGGAGTTGGCGCGACCTGCACGGCGTCTGGCCATTCAGCTCAACTATTAGCGCTATTTGCGCTCATGGAGAGTGGTGATGATTTCATTGCGTCTAATAAGTTGTATGGTGGATCCATCACACAATTTGGTCACACTTTTAAGAAATTTGGATGGAATGTGATTTTTGTTGATCCGGTGGATCCAGAGAATTTCCGAAAGGCAATGACGTCGAAAACCAAAGCAGTCTTCACCGAAAGCTTGGCTAACCCCGGTGGTGTAGTATGTGATATTGAAAAAATTGCAGACATTGCTCATCAAGCCGGTGTGCCATTGATAGTTGATAATACATTGCCGTCCCCTGCTTTGTGTCGACC
>CAZKDD010000178.1:0-3310 GCA_964551535.1 uncultured Thiotrichales bacterium
CACAGAGTGACCATGAATGTGATTGCAAGTGTGCAGAATAAACCTCTGTATCATATTAAGTGTATTTTCTATTGGCGTGCTTTAAGTAGGATGGAATCAATTTTTTCTGCACGCAAGCGCTGTTGAATGGATTGCAGCTGATCCAGTTCACGACTAGGTCCGACACGAACTCTATGCCAATTGATATTATTGACATTTACTGTTTCAACATTGGTCTCAACCCCAATTAAAGCTAATTGTGCTTTGAGTGTGTTTGCATCATCGCTGTTTTTAAACGAGCCAGCTTGTAGATAATACATCGCCTTATGTTTATCGGGCATCTCATGTGTGGTGGCTTCTTTGCGCTCCGATGGCGGGTCTACAACCATCTCTAATTCAGGTAATAAAGTATAGAAATCAAAGCTTCTGTTGCTAATACTCGCATTTTGTTCTTGATCAATAACACCCTCCGGTTTAGCTTGAAATAAACTGGGCAGGAAAGTTGCACTTAAACCGATGATTAAGCCTGTAAGCATCCATACCCAACCGGGTAACGGACGAGTATTTTTTTTGGGTTCGGCTTTATTACGAGTCGCTTTTCTTTTAGGCGGCATAGGTGAACTCTACATTAAACAATATTTGTCGCATTACATTTTCTCCGGTGCCTCGACCCCCAATATTGTCAGGCCATTCAATAAGACTTGACGAACACATTGAATAAGACAGCATCTCGCTTCTGTGACTTGCGTTGAATCTACAATGAACGGTGTCTCATTGTAATAGCCATGAAATTTTTGAGCCAGCTCGCGCAAATAATTTGTTAGCAGGTGTGGCGATTGTTTTTTGCAGCAGGTAATGATCATATCCTCATAATCTGCGAGTTTTTGCATGAGCTGTGATTCACTGCTTGCTTGCAAGTGTTCTAATAAACTTTCATTGGGTTCTATGCGTTGATCAATATGTGCCTGCTTGAGTACGCTGCAAATACGCGCATGTGCATATTGCACATAAAAGACTGGATTTTCATTGCTCTTGGAAGTGGCTAATTCTAAATCAAAATCCAGATGTTGTTCGCATTTGCGCATCACATAGAAAAAACGTGCAGCATCAGCCCCGACTTCTTTGCGCAACGCACGTAAAGTGACGAATTCGCCAGAGCGAGTAGACATTTGTAGTTTTTCATTACCGCGATACAGATTTGCAAATTGTACTAACAATACATCCAGCTTTTTATCATCCAGACCAAGTGCAGTCAGTGCCGCACGAACACGTGCAATGTAGCCATGATGGTCTGCTCCCCAGATGTTAATTAAATGCGTATATCCGCTAGAAAGTTTCTCATAATGATAGGCAATATCAGACGCGAAATAAGTGGGCTGCCCATTGTCCCTAACAACGACACGATCTTTTTCGTCTCCTAGTTTAGATGAAGCAAACCATAGAGCGCCTTTATCTTCGTATAGATACTCACTGTCTTTGAGCTTTTCAATCGCCGCATTGACTTTTCCATCATCAAATAAGCTACGCTCTGAGAACCAATTTTCATACTCAACGCCAAATAATTGCAGGTCATCCTTGATGTCTGACAGAATTGTATCAATAGCCAAATCAAAAAATAGTTTATAGCCATCATTACCTAGTTGTTGTTTGGAGCAATTTATGAGTGCATCAATGTAAGCTTCTTTATCACCACCTTGAGGTTCATCATCAGGTAGTTGAGCGCTGAAACTATCAGGAGAGATGAAATAACGCTCGCCATTTTCACGATGAGCGGTGGCAGCTATATCCCAAACATAATCGCCTTGATAACCGTTACTGGGGAAAGTTATATCCGCGCCACATAATTCTAGATAGCGGCACCAAACAGAAGTCGCCAAAATATCCATCTGACGTCCAGCATCATTGACATAATATTCGCGATGAACTCGATAACCATTTTCCTTATAAATATTAGCTAATGTGGCGCCATACGCTGCCCCGCGGCCGTGGCCTACATGTAAAGGCCCTGTCGGGTTGGCTGATACATACTCGATATGTACCGATTCCCCCTGGCCGATATTGCTCTGTCCATAGGCTTGTTGTTGAGTATATATTTTAGACAATACTTTAGATTGATCTTTCTGGGCAATGAAGAAGTTAATAAAGCCAGGGCCAGCCACTTCAACTTTTTCAAATAAATCAGATTGTTGCAGTATGGTGACTAAGGTGCTGGCAAAATCGCGTGGGTTTTGACCGAGTTGCTTGGCGAACACTAATGCAATATTACTAGCATAGTCACCGTGGCTTGGATCTTTGGTGCGAGTGACTTGAACTGATCCATCAAATGTTTGAGTGCAGTCCTGCTCAGAAATCAGTTGTGCAATACTATCGCTGATGGCTTGGCTAATTTGTTCCTTCAATGTTTTATTCCAATTCTATATTTAGCAGCCTATTGTACTCTTATCCAACTCGCTTTATCAGTGCTCAAGTGAATTCAATTGGATCCACATCTACGCTCCAATGGACACGATTGGCCTTTTTTTGTTGCGACAAATGTTCTATCCATGCGTTGATAGGGCGCGCATATTGCCCGCGCTGTGTGCGCGTCAGTAACAAAAAGGCGCGATATTGCCCAGCTTTTTTTTCCATCGCTGGGATGATCGGACCTTGGATTTTTATTTCCTTTGGTAACATATCATGAGCTGAATTTTTAGCCTGAATTAAAAAAGCTTGCACGGCTTCCAGCTGTCCAGCTCTGACACGTAATATAATATGATAAACATAAGGCGGCAGTTGATATTCCTTACGTGAACTCATCGCTTGCTGTGCAAAACGAGCATAGTCTTTTTGGATTAATGTCGTTAGTAGTGGATGATCAGGATTATGGGTCTGTACAAACACTTCACCGCGGACATCCCGCCTGCCAGCACGCCCAGCGACTTGCATCAGTAACTGTGCGCTGCGCTCCATAGCACGAAAGTCGTGACTATAAATGCCGTAGTCAATATCCAAAACACCCACTAGTGTCACATCGGGGAAGTCGTGTCCTTTGGATAGAATTTGAGTGCCTATGATGATCTGATATTTATGTTGATGTATATCATTGAGCATAGCCTCCATACTGCCTTTACGGCGAGTACTATCACGATCCAGTCGTATGTGAGCGTGATTGGGAAATGCTTGTTCAAGCATTTCCTCAATACGTTGGGTTCCGTGTCCAAGTAATAACACATTGCTGGACTGACATTCGCCACAGATTGAAGGTTTTGGCATGCGATAGTCACAGTGATGGCATATCAGTTTATTGTGAGTGGAATGATAAGTCATATTTGAATCACAACGCGGGCATTTG
>CAZKDD010000179.1:0-3276 GCA_964551535.1 uncultured Thiotrichales bacterium
TTGAGTCCACAGTGGACAGTGATATTCCCGTCATTGCCGTGGATGGTCCGGCAGGGGTTGGCAAAGGCACTTTGGCTAAATATTTAGCGACAAAATACACTTTTAATTACTTAGATTCCGGGGCTATTTATCGTATCGTGGCATTAGCCGCGCTTCAGCAGGGATTCGATAGCGCACAAATCGACGACATCGTTAAATGTGCGTCAAATTTACATATTAGCTTTCCGGCCGACAAAAATTATTCGGCGCATAGTAATAATATCGATATCGATAGTGAGATTCGCTCCGAGGCATGTTCCTCGATGGCTTCAAAAATCGCTGCCGAGCCGATCATACGCGCACAATTATTGATGCTACAGAAGAGTTTCCAGCGTCCACCTGGGCTGGTCTGTGATGGACGAGACATGGGAACTGTGGTGTTTCCTGAGGCTAAGGTGAAGATTTTTCTTGATGCGAGTGTGCAACAACGGGCCGAAAGGCGATATAAACAGTTGATTGAACAAGGTATTAGTGCTAATTTTGCTCACCTTTTCGACAGTATCTCCGCGCGTGATGAACGTGATCGTTCACGAGCGTCCTCACCGTTGGTGGCTGCCGAAGATGCATGGGTGATTGATACCACCGAAATGACTATCGAAAAAGTGATTGGTGCCGCAACTGATTACATCGACAAGTCTATATAAGTAAGCGGTTTCAATCGAACTTTAACTAACTAAAATATATAAAAGATATTATCTTATGAGCGAAAGTTTTGCTGAATTACTAGAAGAAAGTTTTTCTAAATTAAATATGAAAGCCGGTTCCATTGTTGAAGGCACCGTTGTTGATGTTAGAAATGATGTGGTCGTGGTCAATGCTGGCCTTAAATCGGAAGGCGTTATTTCCATAGACCAATTTAAATCCGAACGTGGTGAAGTCAATGTAGCCGTTGGCGATGTCGTGGAAGTGGCACTGGATGCTATTGAAGATGGTTATGGTGAGACGCGCCTCTCACGTGAAAAAGCTCGTCGTGCTAAGGCATGGAGCGAGTTGGAGCGCATCAGTGAATCCGGCGAAACTATCATCGGTATTATTACCGGCAAAGTGAAAGGTGGTTTCACGGTAGAACTCCCAGATATTCGCGCATTCCTGCCGGGTTCTTTAGTCGATGTGCGCCCGGTGCGAGATACATCTTATTTAGAAGGTAAAGAGTTAGAATTCAAAGTTATTAAGTTAGATCAACGTCGCAACAATGTGGTGGTATCTCGTCGTGCGGTGGTTGAGACTGAGTTCAGCGCAGAGCGTGAGACGCTCCTCGAAACTTTACAAGACGGTAGCGTAGTTAAAGGTATCGTTAAGAATCTTACCGATTATGGTGCATTCCTAGATTTAGGCGGTGTGGATGGATTGCTACACATTACAGATATGGCTTGGAAGCGCGTTAAGCATCCATCTGAGGTTGTGGCCATTGGTGATGAGATCGAAGTTAAAGTACTTAAGTTCGATAAAGAGAAGACTCGTGTCTCCCTAGGCCTTAAGCAATTAGGTTCTGATCCATGGGCCGACTTAATGCGTCGTTTCCCTGAGGGATCACGTACCTTTGGTAAAGTCACAAATATTGCTGATTACGGTTGTTTTGTTGAAATCGAAGACGGCGTGGAAGGATTAGTGCACGTGTCTGAGATGGACTGGACCAGTAAAAACGTTAACCCTGCCAAGATCGTGGCGTTGGGTGACGAAGTCGAAGTCATGGTATTGGATATCGATGAAGAGCGTCGTCGAATTTCATTAGGTATCAAGCAATGTCAATCTAATCCATGGGATGAATTTGCAGCAACCCATGACAAGGGCGGCAAGGTGAGCGGACAAATCAAATCGATCACAGATTTCGGTATTTTCATCGGACTTGATGGGGGTATTGATGGATTAGTTCACTTATCGGATATCTCTTGGAATGACACTGGCGAAGATGCTATTCGCAACTTCAAGAAGGGTGAAGAAATTGAAGCCGTGGTATTGGCGGTGGATGCTGAACGAGAGCGTATTTCTCTGGGAATCAAGCAAATGGACCAAGATCCTCTGTCTGGTTACCTTGCTGAAAATCAGAAGGGGAGTATAGTCAACGGTACAGTGAAAGAGATTGATGCTAAGGCCGCAATCATTGACCTCGGAGATGGTATAGATGGTGTGCTTAGAGCCACTGAATATGCTCGTGACAAAATTGAAGATTTGCGCACCGTGCTTAAAGAAGGTGACGAGGTTGAAGCTAAGTTTATTGGTGTAGATCGCAAGACACGTGCGATCAGCCTATCGATCAAAGCCAAGGAAGAGCAGGAAGAGGCTGATGTGTTACAGGATTACAGTAATTCAGACGGTGGATCAACCTCTCTAGGCGATATACTCAAGGAACAGATGGGCGAATAATCTTCATATATCACAATAAGGGCGAACTAGTGAGTAATGACATCACTAAATCCGAGCTGATTGAAAAGATCTCTCAAAAACAAAAGCACTTGCAACAAAAAGACATCGAACTGGCTGTTAAGAGTGTGATTGAACAAATGAGCGATGCGCTGTCCACAGGAGAGCGCATCGAAATTCGTGGTTTTGGGAGTTTTTCCTTACATTTTCGTCCACCTCGCATCGGTAGAAACCCCAAAACCGGTGAATCTGTGTCTCTACCTGGTAAGCATGTGCCCCATTTCAAGCCAGGCAAAGAACTACGCGAACGCGTTAACAAAGAACCCATCAAAGAAACAGACTAGCTGAACTTGTCTACCCTCAGTAGTCACAAGAAGGATATACACTAGTTCATGGTCATTGTTGCTCTCGATTTTTCAGATCCTCAAACGGCACTCGCCTTTGCAGAAAAAATCCCTTCATCTTCATGTGCGCTCAAGGTCGGTTTTGAGCTATTTTTATCAGGTGGCCCTGAATTAGTTGAAGCGCTTGTTGCTAAAGGCTTTAAAGTCTTTCTCGATCTAAAGTTTCATGACATTCCCAATACTGTAGCACAGGCCTGTGCCGCCGCTGCCGCGTTGGGCGTGTGGATGATTAATGTGCATGCCAGTGGCGGCACACGCATGATGGAGGCCGCAAGAGAGGCTATTGATCAAGCTCAACATCAGCCATATCTGATTGCGGTCACAGTGCTAACCTCATCGAGTCAAACGGAGCTGGACAATATTGGGATACATGGTGAGCTTAATGAAGTTGTCCAGCGTTGGGCTCAGCAATCATTACAAGCCGGCTGTGATGGCGTTGTCAGTTCAGCACAAGAAGCGCAGCTAATTCGAC
>CAZKDD010000180.1:0-3265 GCA_964551535.1 uncultured Thiotrichales bacterium
ATGTGCACCAATAATTGCTGCCCATCCAACACACCACGAATATCAGCCTGCTGTAAAAAACCAAAAGTCAGCGCCTGCAGATGCTCAGCTTTCTGCAACCAAAATGCACAATATTTATCATCAGCATTGAGAATGATATGCCCCATATCTTGCAAGCCATTGATAATTTCACCTTTACCATGAGCCACGCCATCCAATGAACCAAAGCCCTCCAAATGTGCAGGACCTGCATTAGTAATGATGGCAATATTGGGTTGCACTAATCGGCTCAGGTGATCAATTTCACCGATGTGATTAGCTCCCATTTCAATCACTGCAAACTCCACATCTTTTTCACACCGCAGCAAGGTCAGTGGCACGCCTATGTGATTATTCAAATTACCTTGGGTGCTATGCGTCTTGCCTGCCTGTGCAAATACACTGGCAAGCATTTGCTTAACCGTTGTTTTTCCATTACTGCCAGTGACAGCAATCACATAAGGATCCACATGACAACGCCATGCTGTTGCCCAACGGGACAAGCCTTTGAGCGTATCTTCTACCAAGACTTTCGGCAAAGCGCAGTCAACCTCGCGATGGACAAATAGTGCTTTAACCTGAGATGACAACTCAGCATCAATAAAGTCATGTCCATCATATTTTTCACCGGCCAAGGCAATAAATAAGTCACTGGATTTCAATTGTCGTGTATCGGTAGTAAAACCATCTACTTTGATATCAGCACCAATTAATTGCCCGCGAGCCATTTCGGCGATCTCACTCAATAATAGTTGGCTATCCATAGGCCACCTGTCGCAATGCTTGTTGCGCTATATGCACATCATCAAAGGCAATTTCTTGATTACCTATGGATTGGAATTTTTCATGGCCTTTACCTGCAATAAGTATTGCATCGTGAACTTGCGAGGATTCCAATGCATATGAAATAGCTTGATCGCGTGCAACAATCTTACTTACACGAGATGAGCCCACACATCCGACGGCAATAGCCTCAATAATCGCTTGCGGCTCCTCACAACGCGGATTGTCCGAAGTAATCACTATCTCATCAGCATAACGACTCGCTACTTCTCCCATCAATGGACGCTTACCTTGATCTCGATTACCACCACAACCAAACACACAAATCAAACGCCCATCACAATGTTCTCGCACAGCATTAATTGCTGCTTTTAGTGCTGCAGGTGTATGTGCATAATCGACAAAGACAGAACGCATTTTTTCATTGTCGATATATTGCATGCGACCAGGTACGGCTTTAATTGTTGTCAGCGCCTGAATGATTTGTGCATCAGTCTTGCCCAGACTTTTCAAAATCGCTATCACTGCTAGAATATTCGCCACATTAAATGGCCCATACAAAGACATACTCAGGCGATAATCATGACCCTGTATGTTGACCTCTATATCCATACCCCGCGCATGATAAGTCGCTTTATTGAGACTGACATCAGCGCTGGAGTCCGATACTGAGTAGGTAAAAATATTAACCATGGATGACAGCTCTAGTGCCCACTTTTTACCAATATCATCATCAATATTGAGCACACTATTTTCTGGCTGATGAGCAAAAAATAATTGTGCCTTGGCCTGGATATAATCTTCTAGTGTCTTATGGTAGTCGAGATGATCACGAGTAATATTAGTCAGTACCGCAGTATGAATGGATGTATTTCTTAAACGGCCTTGCTGTATACCATGTGAAGATGCCTCGATAGCCACTGTCTGACATGAATCTTTTTGTAACTGCTGATATTCACGAGCAATTCTAGCTACGCCAGGCGTGGTGTGATCGCTAGCTGTCAATGCATCTAAATAACCACAACCCAACGTCCCGATTAAAGCATTACGACCGCTTATTGCGTCTAGTGCCTGCACCAGTATATGCGCCACCGATGTTTTGCCATCAGTGCCAGTAATCGCCACTGTTTGCAGTGAGCTTTTTTGTTGCTGATAAAAACGTTCAATAATTTGATGGCTATGATCAGCTAAATTCTCTATCGCAAATACAGGAATACTTAAATCTAATTCGTCTATTGATGACTGAATTTGATCATCACATAACACTGCCACCGCACCCTGCTGCATGGCATGTTCTACATATTTATTGTTGTTGAAGGCTAAAAATAAATCCCCTTTTTGAGTATCTGGACTATATTCAGATATACCACTCACAACAAAATCGTCACGCGACTCAATGGCCATCCACTCTGATAGCAACTCAGAGACTGACCTACCAGGTTGAGTGTGATGAGCCATCATTTGATACCAACTACAGCTAGCGCCATCTTGCATTCATTAGAATTAATCTGATCTGGAATGACATTCATGAGTCTGAGTGCGCCTTCTGCAATATTAGCAAATACCGGCGCTGCTACTTGACCACCCGCATAACCGTTTTGCGTGGGTGTATCAATCATGACGACAACAACTATTTTGGGCTGCTCGAAAGGAGCTAACCCTGCAAACAAAGCAACGTAGTCAGTTTCAGAATAACCTCCTTGAATGGATTTCTTAGAGGTTCCTGTTTTACCTGCAGATGAATAAGCTTTCATACGCGCACGGCTACCCGTGCCTCCCGCTGACACAACCGCTTGCATCATATGCAATACGGCTTGTGCAGTGTCAGTCGACATCACTCTAATACCTGATGGTTTTTCTGATTGAGCAATAAACGAGACCGGATACAAAATCCCATGATTAGCAAATACAGAATAAGCACGCGCGAGTTGTAAAGTTGTGGTACTTAAACCATAACCATAGGCAATCGTTGCATGTTGAAGTTTGTTCCACTCAGAGTAGTTCTTTAGTTCACCCTCACTCTCCCCCGTGATACCAGAACCACTTAGCTGACCAAATCCCACCGCCTGATAAAGCGACCAGATTTGGGAGGGATCCATATTCAACGCAACTTTAACAGCCCCCACATTACTCGATTTAGCCATCAAAGTGGCAAAATCGACGCGGCCATAATCTCTAGCATCTTTAACCTCTAATTTGCCATACTGGTAATAACCTGGTGCGGTATCAATCTGACTCTGAATTTGAGTAAAGTCTGACTCCAATTGCGCGGCTATTAAAAATGGCTTAATTGTTGAACCCGGCTCGAAGCGATCAGTAATGGCACGATTGCGCATTTCTTTATGTTTTGCATAACGACGATCGTTGGGATTGAACACCGGCAAATTTGTCATCGCTAATACTTCACCTGTATCAACAGATAACACAACGACTGAGCCTGATTGTGCTGCATGAGTTTGAATCG
>CAZKDD010000181.1:0-3209 GCA_964551535.1 uncultured Thiotrichales bacterium
CTCAGTTTCAGTTTCATAATAATAAATTATTATTATGATAAATCCTTATTATCCTATAAATTCTTATAAATCCTTATAAATCCTTATTATCTCTTTACTGGTTTTGACATAGGGGCCAGTTTTGGCCCCTATCTCCGGACGAAAATTACGCATCTCAGATGAAATCCTCAGATGTCAAGATGGATACCGCTGGAAAGAGCTCGAAAAATGCTGCAAAATACGTTCTCCAAAAGCTCATTTCGACCTTTTTTACGATTTTTACAGTCGGTCAAAGTGACGAGTTGGTGAGTTTTTGCACTGTTCTCAGGACCAGCCCGTCTGAGCAACAGGCCAGGATGCCGGTAAATGTTCATTTTGCGCGCCAAGACTTACCACAATGCTTGATATATGTGCAAATCAAAATTTAGTGTGATCACTTGGTGGCAGGGAGGACAATAGTCACTCGCTACACCTCTCATCTCGTCGGTGCCCGTCTGCTTTGACCACATGCTGCTGTGGTCAAAGCGCGTTGAACGGTGCCAGAAAACAGTCTCAAATGCTTTCAAGTATCATGTAATCACATGATAACTTAATATTGATGACAATATTCATCTTTATCGGTCGCTATACCATGTGCAGTCCATTTTGGTACGCTTGGCTGCGCTGATTGCTTCTTCCCTTGGAGAGGTGTTGCAACCGCACAGAGGGCGCCCAGCATATGAGTTTTAGGACCTGTCCAAGTGCTTCGAGTCATCAACAATCGTGAAATGACACATGGAACATAATACACCTGACAGGAAGCTCTCGCTCACCTGTTAACAACTCTGGTTGACCTAAGATCTCACTGGACTTGACGAAGGCCTAAATGTTTAAGCGACCACGTTGCAGCCTTGTGAAGAACGGAATTTAAAGGTCACAAGACCTCTGATGCGATAGATAATTTCATATACACACTATTGGCAACTGTTTGGTTGGTATAACAGGCCTGGATGCAATCAAAGGAGTGGGGACTGGTCGCAATCCACTGATCTTTCTTTCTAAAGCGTGCACCACAGTTTGTCGACTGAGCGGCACTGTTTACAGATGATGCACGTTGCACTCGACGCAACAAAGTGCAAGCCATATTCAATATGATCAATTCTGAGACTTGAGCCCGAAAAAGCTGGACTGTGCGAGTGTTTGTGTTTCTTTTGGTCTGGGGTGCTACGCGTACTTTTTAACTAGGGTTTTTTGAGCTCAGTGAGTTTTATCGTTAACACATACCGTGTTTCGGTGCATCTGAGCCCTGCTACAAAGAAGCACAGTAATATCATGATATAAAGGGTTGATTTGAGACTCTGTGCGACCCAGGGAAGCGTATACAGTCAAATGGACTGGTGCCCAGTATACGCATTCGCACAGCCAACCCTATCCTGATTTTTCGGTTCTGTCACCCCTCTGATAGCATAATCACGTGGTATTGAGCATCACTTTCCGTTCATAACATAATATTGGTCAAGTGTTTCAAATCTGACAAGCAGAGGTACACTGAAACGCATGCAAGGTTGTTTGCCAGACAAGGGTTCAGCGCATGTTGCTGAAAAACATCGGCTTCAGTTCAGGTCAACCGGAGACTGATATCGGTTCCTGAGGCGGCCCATACTATGTCAGGCACACCCAGTAGATGGTTTATGATGATTATACAGTCTTACTGCACAGGAATGCCTTTTGAATTGTAAGGACTGTAGGCCATCTGTACCACCACCGCAAGGGTAGCGACTGCCCAACATCAGCCCATTGGCGGACCAACGAACCCGTCACTGAGCATCTGAACACGTTTTGAGTGTTCAGATGCTTAGTTTATTATATTGTCAAGCTAATTCCCGGGTTTTACACAAAGACATCCAGTACACATTAAGCAAGAATATTTTTCAGGGTTGAGGCGATAGGGGCCAGAGGTGCTTGTTGAGGTGCTCTCACCCCAGCCCACTGCAACTTCCATAACTTTCGTAATATTTGATCAAATTTAGATTTGAAAACAGTTCCAAAAACGGCATTTCGAGCTCTACAATTTTGTCATTGGAATGTAATTTTTTCGATCGCTCAATCAAAAGTTATTCGCGATCGAAAGGGGTCAAAAAGGATAGGGGCCATATCTGGCCCCTAAACCAGTAAAGAGATAATAAATAAGCTGCTAAATACGCCTGAATACATTATTTTATACGCCTAAATACATTATTATTCTTTCATATATATTCTTTCATACGCATCATGTACATTAAACATCGTACATATACGCTTAAATATATTCTTTCATACGCATCATGTACATTAAATAATGAGCTTTCAAAGACGACAATTCTCAATTTACGAATGTTTAATACATTTTAACATGACTTAAACAAGGGGGTATTTCCGCGCATGACAGGGCAACGCTGTTTAATGTACATTTTGCGTGATAAACAATGTATTTAGGCGTACTTAGCATCTTTTACACCTAGTTTAAGGTTTTAGGCAATGTCTTAAATGTTCACCGTACCGCCTTGTTGGGACCTGTAGATCCCGACACGATCAAAATGGACACTGTTTAGGAATCATTTAACGCTGTTTTACGTAGGTCCAGCCGTCCGATGTGTCGCACGTTCCGGAATCGGCTGGGCAAAGCTATTTAATGCGTATTTACACGTATTTAGTATACGTTTATTAAGTTTCGCACCAACCGCCGTGCGTGCGTGTGCACGTCTTGTGGAAGTGATGATAGCGTAATGAGGTTTACTGTCGCCTTATGGCACTCAGGGTAGCGGAGTGGCCTACACATGAAAGCTTTCCCCGCACGTTACATATGTTTCAGATACACTGATATTTCAACTACTGCGAGACTGCTGTAGAATTGTTTCGGTCTGCAGGGACCGATCTGTCACACCGCAGACCGATGCGCGAAAAACTCGAATGGCTCGACAGGTGACCGTGAAAGCAGTGGTCGCGGGTCACCACCATTGTTTGGAGGCCATTTACACTCTGTACATATCATATACGACTTATGTATAAAGTTTTGTGGGCTTTCAAGTCGTGCTGATCACGGCTCGGTGCCAAACCCAAACCCCCCTCACAGAGCGGTGCAAAAGTTTTAGGGTCTACTGTCGACTTTTTTGCACTCAGGGTATCGGGCAGCGGAGTGGCCAACACATGAAAGCTTTCCCCGCACGTTACATATGCTTCAGATACACTGATATTTCAACTACTGCGAGACT
>CAZKDD010000182.1:0-3185 GCA_964551535.1 uncultured Thiotrichales bacterium
TGCCCAACACACTCTGTGCATAGTTTTGGATCAATTTGATAATACTCATCACCTAAATAAATGGCTTGATTTGGGCACACTGGCTCACAAGCATCACAGCTTATACATTCTTCTGTGATTGTGAGCGCCATAAGTAATCAACAAAAATCTATAGACGTTTTTGCTGTAGTGCTTGTTCAACCGTCGGGTGAACAAAGTCACTTATATCTCCACCTAACATTGCCACTTCTCTGACCAAGCTTGAGCTAATAAATGAAAACTCGTCAGCAGGTGTCAGAAATATAGACTCTAATTGAGGGTCAAGGTGGCGGTTCATACTCGCTAGTTGGAATTCATATTCAAAATCAGACACCGCTCGCAAACCTCGGATTACTGCAACAGCTGATTTACTGTTAGCAAAATCAACCAATAATCCAGAAAATCCACATACTTCTACTTGCTCGAAATCTGCTAATACTTGTTGAGCCATGGCAACTCGCTCTTCAATTTCAAACATAGGCTGTTTAGATGGACTCGACGCAATACCCACAATCACTCGATCGAATACATTCACTGCTCGACGCACAAGGTCAGTATGACCATGAGTGATAGGATCAAATGTGCCTGGATAAACTGCTATTGTTTTCATTGTTTTATATTCTTATGTGGATATGAGTCCATATTCTACTTCACCTGCCTCAGACTGTCGCTGCCAAACCCAGTTAGCTGGCAGCTTATCCGGCAAACACTGCTTGGGTGCCTCAACATAAATTTTCGCATCAGCCTTCACTATTTGCCTAGTGTGCAATTGTGCGAGCAAATTGACCAAATCTATTTGATGAAAAGGAGGATCAATAAACACCACATCATATTGATGATGGGTTTGCGATATAAATTCTTGTGCCGCTTGATGAATGACACTCACCTGCGTCGCTTGTAAGCGCCGCACTTGCTGCTGAAGCTGTTCAACTATTTGTCGATCCATTTCGATCAAATCCGCCTGTGCAGCCCCTCGCGACACAGCCTCAAACCCTAACACACCACTGCCAGCGAACAAGTCCAAGCAATCACTGCCTTGAATTATTGGCTGCAACCAATTGAATAAAGTTTCACGGGTGCGACTGGCAGTGGGCCGAAGACCATCACGCATCATCACCGGCAATTTACTTCCTCTCCACACCCCACCTATTATTCTCACCTGCTGAGGGGCATTTTTAAGAGATACTTTATTTTTGTTGCGCACTACCCACCACAACAGTAACGAATGATTCGAGATTTATACGTCGTTTAAATGCATCTTTAATATCCGCTAAAGTCACCGCGTCAATCTGTTGGCGAAAATCATTTAAATAAGTCAGCGGCAAATCATAATAAGCAATCACAGATAGATAACCTAATATATCCCGATTGCTGTCTATTCTCAGTGGAAAACCATTGATGATACTTTGCTTACTCAGTGACAACTCTTCAGCAGTGGGTCCTTGACGAATAAATTTATCAAGCTCATTACGACATACAGTCAGCGCCTCATCAACTTGATCAACACGTGTTTGTAAACCCAGCATGAAAGGTCCAGGGCGTAATAACGGCAAAAAGTAACTATAAACACTATAGGACAAACCACGTTTACCGCGCACTTCTTCTACCAACCGCGAGGTAAATCCTCCACCACCCAAAATGTGATTGCCAACATACAGACTGAAATAATCTGGGTCACCGCGCTGGATGCCTATCTGCCCCATACGCACGTGAGCTTGCTGGGAAGGAAAATCAACTTTTATATCTTGGTACTGACTCTCAGCCACACTAGGGATCGGCGCGTGCGCTTTGCCCTTGGGTAATGCCTGACTAATCTGCTCACCCAGCTCATGTGCAGATGCTTGATCAATATCACCAACGATAGCTAATACGGCTCCAGTAGACACCATATATTTGCCATGAAAGGTTTTAATGTCTTCAAGACTGAGTGCTGCAATACTTTTTGGATGACCATCTTTACTCTGTGCAAATGGATGCGTCCCATAAAGCGCCTGATAAAAATTATCACTCACAATAGCTGCGGGTGTTTGCTGTTTATCTTCTAAACCAATCAACATGCGTTTCTTTTCACGCTCGAAGTCTTTCTCTGGGAAAGTGGGCGCTGCCATAATGTCGATGTACAGTTCTATTGCATTTGAGAATAACTCCTTGTCTGACAAACTTCTCAACAAAATACTAGAACGATCCATATCCACACTGGTACTGAACTGCGCACCCACATCTTCAAAACGTGAGGCAATAGCATCAGCATCGAGATCCGCTACTCCCTTGTTCAATAATATATGAGTGAGTTGTGATAATCCTGCTTGGTCATTATCTCGCGCACTGCCAGCATCAAATGTCATCGCCACATCAATCATGGGTAACTGAGTCGCTTCAACATGCATGACTCGAATCCCACTGGAAGTTTTCCAAGTATTAATCTCAGGTAATGCATGAATCTGTTGGGCTAAGATTAAACATAATACAAAATAGATAATTCTCATTATTCATCCATTATTAATCAGTTGATGCGGTCGATACTGGTGTCAGTACAGCCACTGTTTTGGTGTCTGCAATTAGATATTTTTGTGCCACTGAACGAACTTGCTCAGCGGTCACCGCTTTGATATTGGCTTCGTAGGCCTGCATGGTTTGCCAACCTAAGCCCACCGATTCTAGCACTCCAATAAGATAGGCTTGGCGTTGCACGGAGTCCAACTTATACACCTCGCCTGCCACAACTTGCGCCTTCACCCTAGCTAATTCTTGCGCAGTCACTAGTTCTGTTTGTAGGGCTTTTATTTCTTCATCAATGGCTTGCTCTAATGCTTCTACACTATGACCCTCATTGGGTGTACCTTCAAACATGAATAAACTTTCATGCTGACCATAAAGACTGTAGCCCGCACCTACACTTGCTGCAATTTCTTGTTCACGAATGAGCTGTTTACTTAAACGCGAGCTTCCTCCACCGTCTAAGATCCCTGCGAGCAGGGTTAAGGCATAAGCCTCTTCAATGTTGTCAATCGTATTGAGTGTCGGCGTCTTGTATCCAATTAGTAGGTACGGCAATGTAGCGACAGTTTTTAATTGCACACGTCGAGTACCCTTTTGTGGTGTTTCAATACGTGGCTTGGTTTTGACTACTGGACGTGTGGGTATGACGCCATAGTACTTTTCCGCCA
>CAZKDD010000183.1:0-3183 GCA_964551535.1 uncultured Thiotrichales bacterium
TGCTCTGTATTGCCGACTTCACCGATAGTTGCACGACACTCAGAGAGTACTTTACGCATCTCACCTGAACGCAATCGTAAAGTGGCATGTGCACCTTCTCTTGCAACCAACTGTATAGCTGCGCCGGCACTGCGACCAATTTGTGCGCCTTTACCCGGCTTTAACTCGACACAGTGAATAACAGTACCCACCGGAATACTTCTAAGTGATAGTGTGTTGCCGGGCTTAATCGGAGATTGTGGGCCTGACATAATGGCATCACCTGCTTTAGTCCCACGCGGCGCAATGATGTATCGCCGTTCTCCATCAGCGTATTTCAACAATGCTAAGTTTGCTGTCCTATTTGGATCATATTCCAAACGCTCAACCACAGCAGGAATACCATCTTTATTGCGCTTGAAGTCTACTGTTCTGTAACGCTGCTTATGACCCCCACCTCTGTGACGTGTCGTGATACGTCCAGCATTATTACGACCACCAGACTTAGTCTTCTTCTCAACTAATGACTTGATCGGTTCTCCAGTATGCAGACCTTCTGATACGACGCGTACCTGGAATCGTCTGCCGGGGGAGGTAGGTTTTGCTTTAACTACGGCCATTGTATTTCCCGATTATCCTTGCTTAAAACTATTCCATGCCTGAAAGGTCGATATCATGACCCTGCTCAAGACGGACATAGGCTTTTTTCCAATCTTTGCGTTTACCAAATGTTCTACCAAAGCGCTTGTGCTTGCCATTGACATTGACTGTTTTAACCGCAGCCACCTTAACTTGGAACATCTGCTCTACTGCATTTTTAATCTCTTCTTTTTTCGCATCAGGTAAAACCTTGAACACATGCTGGTTAGCGCCATCAGCTAATAGTGCGGCTTTTTCTGAGACATGAGGTGCTACTAACACCTGTGAAAGTCTTTCTATACTCATTGTAGCCACTGCTCCACTTCTTTGATTGCATCTTCAGTAATGACGACGTGCTCGAATTTAATTAAGCTAACTGGATTAATACCACCAATCTCATCAACATCGACGTAAGACAAGTTACGCACTGACAAAAATAGATTTTCATCTGCTTTGTCTGCGCCGACGATAATGTATGCAGACTCAACACCCAGCTCTGATAGCTTTGATATTGCATCTTTAGTTTTAGCCTGAGTCATTTCAAAACTATCAACTACGCGGAGTCTCTCTGACCGAATAAGCTCAGAAAAGATTGAGGCATAAGCTGCGCGCAGCATTTTCTTATTGATCTTTTGTGTGTAATCACGCGGTGATGCCGCAAATGTTTTACCACCAGAGCGCCAGATAGGACCGCGTGTAGTACCAGCACGCGCGCGCCCAGTACCTTTTTGACGCCATGGTTTAGCTCCGCCACCACTCACAGCCGAGCGATTTTTTTGAGCTTTGGTTCCAGCACGCCCACCCGCTAAATAAGCTGTGACCGCTTGATGAACTAGTGTTTCGTTATACTCACGGCCGAAAGTATCGTCAGATACATCTACTGTGCTTCCGTTAGTGACTTCAAGTTTCATGATGATTAAAATTCTTTAATGGAGTGACTAAGCCGTACCAACTGGCTTGACGACAACTGTGCCGCCTTTAGCGCCTGGTACCGCACCTTTAATTAAAATTAGATCTTTGTCAGCATCAACACGAACAACCGTAAGGTTCTTAGTGCTCACCTGCTCACTACCCATGTGTCCACACATCTTCTTGCCTTTGAAGACTCTACCAGGAGTTTGACATTGCCCAGTAGAACCCGGTACACGGTGAGAGATTGAGTTTCCATGGGTCGCATCTTGTCCACGGAAATTGTGTCGTTTGATGGTGCCCGCAAAGCCTTTACCTTTGGAGATACCAGTCACCTGAACTTTCTGCCCTTCTTCAAAGAGATCAGCTTTGATCTCAGCACCTACCGCGAGCTCGACTTCTTCAGTATTTTCAAGACGGAATTCATGCATGCCTTCCCCTGATGCAACACTGGCTTTTGCATAATGACCTGACAACGCTTTATTCACTCTCGATGGCTTACGATTCCCATAAGCAACCTGAACTGCTCGGTATCCATCAGTCTCTTGATCTTTCAATTGGGTGACGCAATTACTATCTACATGCAGCACAGTGACAGGGACAGAGACACCATCTTCTGTGAACACACGGGTCATACCCACTTTTTTTCCAACTACACCTAGAGGCATCGTCTTATTCTCTTCTATGTAATATTTTTATGAATGGCTCAAAAACACCACTCTTCCGTGCTACTTAACGGCATTGCCCTGCTGGCTGCTCATGTGTAGCAAATTCAGTAAAATCTTATGTAAAGCTTGTCTGAGCTTATGTAAATCTTGTTAAAACTGGCCCAACAACTGCTTCTTGCAGCGTATTAGGGCTAGATTTTTACGCACAAAATAGAAAATAATAAGCACCCCACCTTATGTTATAAGATAAAGTGTTTTGCTTATTTCATCGCTATTTATCAGCGTTTTAGCGCGATTATTCATCTTGAATCACGCTGTCCACCCCGTGTCTTTGCTTGCTACAAACAGGCCACAGGAAGCGGCGAATTATTGCAGAATTTAAGCGGTATTAAAACTGCTTTTGCGCATTTATTTCAGAAAAAATCCAAATAATCGAACAATAATCACTCGATCCGACTGATTTTTAACAAGTTAAGGAAAATCAGCGGTTTTCGTACCATTTCAGAGCCAAATTCGAGCGACTTTAAACCGTGTTTATAAAAACAACAAACCCCTGAAAAAGACAGGGGTTTGGAGGTTAACAGCAATTAAACGCTTAGTTCAGCTTGATCTGAACATCAACACCCGCAGCAAGATCCAACTTCATTAAAGCATCAACAGTTTTATCGGTCGGGTCAACGATATCCATGATACGTTTATGAGTGCGGATCTCGTACTGATCTCGCGCATTCTTATCGACATGCGGAGATACCAATATGGTAAATCGTTCTTTCCGAGTAGGAAGTGGAATCGGGCCCTTGACTCGTGCACCTGTGCGCTTTGCAGTTTGCACAATCTCACTGGCTGAACGATCTATCAAACGATGATCAAACGCTTTTAATCTAATTCGAATACACTGACTTTCTGACATTGATTTTCTCTTTATTTTCTAATGTTGCTTATTCGATAATTTTCGCAACCACGCCCGCACCTACTGTGCGGCCACCTT
>CAZKDD010000184.1:0-3157 GCA_964551535.1 uncultured Thiotrichales bacterium
TGAACTCAACCACCATCTCAACAAAATTCTGCAATCCGCTGGGCACTCCTGCGGTAGCTGATTTGCCTGCTTTGGCGAAAAAGAATATGAATAAGAAACCAATAATAATGGACCACATCATAGTGTCGACGTGTATCGCCATAAAGCCCATGTCTGCTGCTTCCTGAGAACTATGTGCAAAACCCCAAGTACCATCTGGGTGTTGCCCATACGTCAGGTTAGTCAGGTGATGCTTAATATAGCCAGAAGCCGTAAGCTCTTCGCTCGCCATGTGTTTAATATTCCCTATTCATTGCTCTTATTTGATTCATTGTTATTGGATTCAAGCAGTGGCACTAACCAATGCACCAGCTGCGCGATACCGAATCCAACCAATAAAATCAGAGGTTGTACCCATTTTTGAGTGATAAAAACCACTGCAAATAGCGCCATCGTTATGAAAATCTTGCCAAACTCTGCCGCATACATTGTACTCATCAACTTATTTGCATCGGCTGAACGATGAGCAGTTAGCTTACGCGCCAGGTATAGATTTGGTATCAGACAAATCAAGCCACCCAACAACACTGAGAGCGCGTCCATGACTCCCTGGCTCAAAAACGCTAACGCAAAGATGCAGGTTGTCAGTGCCTGCGCCGTCAACACACGGTTAATCAGCGTGTATTTAAGTACCAAGTAAAGCTACCTGTTCTAGCAACTGTCGATGAAAGTTGAATTCTCGATCACTTCTGCGCACTGGTATCTGTACCTGCGCTGTGAGTGATTCTGTTTGCGATGCGGAGTATAAGCATTCACTGATCAAATCTCAATAACCATTGTGATTAAAATGCGGATTTAATGTAATTAAAATTTATCCTAAAGTTTGAGCTTAAATTGGCGAAGTATCCCATCTAGCTCATCCAGATCATTGTATTGAATCTCAATCTTGCCCTTATTATTGGGGCTGTGCTTAATGGACACTGCGGCCCCCAATAGATCTGCAAGATTATTTTCCAAGGACTGAATATTAGAATCTTTAGCATTAGTGCGTGACTTGGCTGATCCGCCTTGTAGGGTTTTTTTCACTAATTGCTCTGTCTGTCTCACCGATAACTGCTTCAACACCACGATATCCGCGATTTTTCCCTGTTGTTGTGCCGGCAGAGACAGTAGCGCTCGTGCATGCCCCATGCTCAACTGGCCTTGTTTGATCAAATTCCGTACTTCCGCAGGACATTCGATCAAACGCAAAGCATTACTGACCGTGGCACGCGCTTTACCGATCGCATCGGCCACTTCTTGATGCGTCCACTGGAATTGTTCCACCAAATTGGCCATGGCATAGGCTTCTTCAATAGGATTGAGGTTTTCACGCTGGAGGTTTTCTACCAAGGCCATGGCTGCTGCCGCTTGGTCGTCTACCGCCTTGATCACGGCCGGTATCTCTTGTAACTGCGCGCGCTGTGCGGCACGCCAGCGTCTTTCTCCGGCGATTAATTCATAACGATTGTGAGTTTTTCTCACCACGATTGGCTGGATTAAGCCTTGGCTGCGGATCGATTCAGCAAGTTCTTCTAGTGCTTCTTCTGCAAAATGCTGCCTAGGTTGATAGGGACTGCGATCAATTAAATCAATCGCTAAATATTCTAAACCACTGCCTGAAGCCGGCTTTTCAGTGGATATAGCAGTCTCTACTGGTGTCGACAATAGAATATCGACTCCTAAATTACCTAATCCTTTCCGCTTTTTTGAAGTCGCCATAATTATTCTGTGCTGGATTGAGTTGCTTCTTCACGTCGTAACATTTCCCCAGCCAAGGCCAAATAGGCGCGAGCACCTCGAGAACTTTGATCATAAACAATGACCGGTAGACCATGGCTAGGCGCTTCGGCCAAAGTAACATTTCTAGGAATGATGGTGCGATAAACACTTTCCCCAAAATGGGCCGTCAGTTGTGAAGATACATCGTTTGCTAAGTTATTGCGAGGGTCGAACATGGTTCTCAAAACCCCCTCGATTTTTAAGCGGGGATTAACCGATTGGCGAATACGCTCAATCGTACCCAGTAATGCAGACAAACCCTCTAAAGCATAATATTCACATTGAGTAGGAATAATCACGCTACCGGCCGCCACTAAGGCGTTAACCGTGAGCATATTAAGAGAAGGCGGACTGTCGATAAAAATGTAATCGTAATCATGGCTAATCTGAGCCAATGCGTCTCGCAATTTGAATTCACGCTGTTCCATGCTGAGCAAACCCACCTCAGCATTGGTCAATTGATCATTGGCAGGCAGCACCGCATAGGCCACATCTGCTCCCTGCACGATACACTCTTGAATGGTTTTTTGTTGCAACAACACATCCACGATAGAGTCTTCAACCGTGCGTTTATCAACATTAGACGCCATAGTGGCATTGCCCTGAGGATCTAAATCCACCAATAACACGCGCTTTTTCATAGCCGCTAATGCCGCAGCAAGATTCACCGAGGTGGTGGTTTTTCCTACCCCACCTTTTTGATTTGTGACTGCGATTATTTTTGTCATTATTTATTCGCCACCAATAAGTGTCGCTGTGATGCTAACCCCGGGACCGCGATCTCATGGTTGATAATAGTGTTGATTGACTCTGTTTGAGGCAACGTACTGGGTTTCAAACCTAACATTATCATGACTTGGCCAGCAGGGTGACATACATCGGCCAGTATCTCCAAAGCTTCTTGCAGGGGTGCGAATGCCCGCGACATCACAATCATAGCGGTTTGCCGAGGCACGTAAGCCTCGATGCGCCCATGTTCAACGGTAACATTGTGCAGTCCCAACTCGATGACCGACTGCCGCATGAAGCGCGCTTTTTTACCATTCGAGTCACACAGAGTGAAACTGACATGCGGCAGAGCAATCGCTAGAGGAATGCCCGGCAAGCCCGCACCACTGCCCACGTCTAATACTGGTGATTGCTGTATATAAGGACCAATAGCCAAACTGTCGAGAAGATGTTTCGTAATCAAGGTTTGCGTATCTGAAGTACCGACAAGATTATAGGCTTGGTTCCATTTCTGGATTAAATTCATATAATCCTGATATTGTTGCAACTGCGTTTCTGTCAAACTCAAACCCAGTTGTTCAACACCCTCGATAAGAGCTGCGTGCACCGCCATCGATTAAGCCTGCTT
>CAZKDD010000185.1:0-3130 GCA_964551535.1 uncultured Thiotrichales bacterium
GATTCCACATGTGGGAGTATCGTAAGTTCGCGAGGCAAATCAAGCTCGTGAAAAGTTTTTTCTATATAGGGACGCCATTCACCTGCTCGTATCAAGCCTTCACGAAAACGATTAGACTGACCCAATTGAAACCGCAAATTATCAGCAGCATGCAGTAATTTTGAATTATCAGTATCTAAGCCACCCCATAAAGCTAATACATCACGTTGCGGTTGAGTGAGATTAGTACGCTTTCCCGTGGCCAATGTTTTGAGTATTTCTGCATAATATTTTTTTACGTTCTTAATCATTCGTCGATTGGCCTTTCTTGATTGATCAAGATCAACTTTTTGATAGACCACTGCTAAATTATTAGCATCATGTATATACCCTTGACGTGTAGATATTTGTGTATATACATTCAACCAAAACTGGACATCTCGTTCTAATTCAGCAGGCCGAGGGAAATTTTCAGCCCATGATGAAGAGAGAAATACAAGATAAACGAAAATGACGACAATAAATTTCATGAACAATTTCTAATACACATTAAAAAACATTTTCTAGCACTCGTAACACATCTAATTTCTTTAAGCTGCAGATAAGTAAACACGTTATATGCATTAGAGAATTCTTATAGGCGCTTCAGATTCGTTCAGCGCTGTGACTACACCAATGACAGCCGCACATCGATAACCCAATTCATGCAGCTCAGCAACACACCCACTGGCTTGTATTTGGCTGACACCGAACAATAAACCACCCGCTGTTTGAGGATCAAAAAGCAATGAATAATCGGGTCTTTTCACTGCCTCATCATTATTGCAAATCGCCCTGTTCAAACGCAAATTCTGTGGATGCAAAGAGGATACTATACCCTGTGCTACGGTTTCACGCGCACCAGATAAAATAGGCAGAGCATCAAGAGTAATCTCTGCATTGACTTGCGAAGCTTTAGTCATTTCTAGCAAATGACCAAGAAGCCCAAAGCCAGTTATATCAGTACAAGCTCGAACTTGATAGCGGTGGAGTAATGGGACTGCATGTTGATTTGATTGCATCATAGTTTGCAAAGCATTATCTATCCAACGACCTTTAGCTCGATAACGCATATCAGCAGCAAATAAAGTACCTGTACCCAGAGGTTTCGTCAGCACCAAGGCGTCCCCAACTTGCAAGCCATACTTATGCAGTGCCATATCCGGTGATACTAAGCCATTAACGGTCAAACCAAATGCCAACTCAGCACCCTCTGCTGAATGACCACCAATGAGCGCGGCTCCTGTAGGCTCTAAGGTTTTATTTGCACCGGCCAGAACCTCATACAGTGTTTGTTCTATGATTTTTTCACGTCCATAAGGAACGGTTGCGATAGCAAGAACAGACTGTGCTTCAGCACCCATAGCAAATACATCACCGAGAGCATGATTGGCAGCGATTGCTCCAAATAGATAGGGGTCGTCTATAAATGCACGAAAGTAATCGACACTTTGAACCAGTGCCTTACCTGTTGGTACGGTTATAATCGCGCTATCATCAGCACTATCGCGACCAACTAGCACATCGTCACGTGATGTGTAGGGTAATCTCTGCATTACTCGCGCCAGCACGGTGCTGCCAACTTTGGCACCACACCCACCACAGCGCATAGCTAATGTCGACAAATCAGCTAGTGTTTTTTTATCTATCAAATCCTGATCAACAGCTAACTGAGATTCTTTAATAGCGGGTAATTGATTATATTTTTCGACAAAACGCTGATCGATAAACTTTTTAACGCGCCATAACCAATAGCCTTTAGCACTCCACTGACCATAAGAAGCAATAACTTTTTTACTCCCTGTGCCGATTAAGCTGAGCGAATTCTTTTGTGCTTTATATGACTGAAGTTTTTTCTTTGTCGCCGCCAAGTATAAGTTTTGTGCCAATATCTTTCCTTGACGAACTGCATACACACCAGATTTTGGTTTTTTTTCAGGTAAAGAAGCGATATCACCAGCCGCAAAAATCTCTGCATGTGATACTGACTGTAATTGTGGATTGACACAAATAAAGCCCTCCTCATCTACGGACATGCCCGCACGAGATGGCCACTCTGGCGCCGATGCATGTGTAACATATATCACTGCATCCGCAGCAATATTCATATGCTTATCAGATAACACTGCGCGCTCGTTAATTGCGCTTACATTATAGTCAGTATAAGTTCGAATATTCTTAGCTGTTAGCTCCTTAATAAAGTGTTTGCGCACACCTTCATTGTGATTGATTAGAATACTGGCATCTCGCGTTATTAAACTACACTTGAGTGTGACTTGGTTTAATTTTTTTTGCTTTATTAGTCGTGTAAGACGATGATGAACGGCTAATACTAACTCTACCCCTCCTGCACCACCACCTATAACGGCAATATCAAATACTCCTTGGTGATTGACTACGCGCTCCAGCAATTCATTCCATTGAACCAAAAACAAATCAATCGGTTTAGCAATTAATGCATGCTCTGATACACCATCAACATTTTGAACTGAAGGAGTAGAACCTATATTAATTGAGCATAAATCATAATTAATCGGCGGGCGATCTTGCACGTGTATTAATTTCTCATCGAGATTTATTGCTGTTACCTCAGAATGATAAAGACGTGCATTGGCATAACGACATAGTGGGGCAAGATCAATATGACATTGATCGTAATCATAATAGCCAGCAATATACCCTGGTAACATTCCTGAGTAAGGTGTGTGAACATCACGCGCTATGACAGTCAGGCGCAAACCATCAATAGGTTGCATTGCAAAATGTCGCAAAACAGCTAAATGTGCGTGCCCCCCACCTAAGAGGACTAGATCTTTGACGACGGGTGTAGCCTTTTTATGCATAACGATTTTTGTATGGCGCGGATGATTTGAACATATAGCTGTTGTAGTATGTTAGTTCCATTTATTTACTTAAAGTCGACTACTACTTTAGAAATTACTGTTTACACGAAATCAATTTGAATCCGGCGATTGTAAGCACAAACCAACACCTATGTAGATGTAGTGTAGTGTTGTGGATTTGAGCCTATTCGCCACATTGTAAACTAAATTCATACACTCATGCGGTTTGTATATGGACATACTGATTGTTACTCCAGCCAAAAGCGGTT
>CAZKDD010000186.1:0-1578 GCA_964551535.1 uncultured Thiotrichales bacterium
ACTCATGTTGAGCGCAGCAAGAGGTCTTGGATACTCGGTATTAACGCTAATTTACCGGCGTCTATCGTTATTAAGAATATTATTGTCGTGGATGAGGACTTTCATGCGCGCTTTTCTGCACGTGCACGCAGGTATCGTTATATGATTGTTAATCAGCCTACGCGTTCGGCATTATTGGCACAACGAGCAACTTGGGAGCGCGTGCCATTGGATGAATCTTTGATGTCAGCTGCTGCCGAGTATTTAGTGGGTGAACATGATTTCACTAGTTTTCGTGCCCTGGCTTGCCAGGCACACAGCCCAGTTAGAGAGATATACTATCTGCGCGTGTTGCGCGAGAGCAATATCGTGACTATTGAGGTGAGTGCTAATGAGTATAGGTCGTGGTGAGTATAGTGGGGAATGGGCTTTGGAAGTTTTAGAGGCTAGAGATAGGTCGCTAGCAGGTGTCACTGCTCCTGCGCAGGGACTGTATTTCATGGCGGTGGATTATGATGAAAAATATGCAATTAATGAAATTGGAGCGTTAAAAGACGATGACGCGCATTAAATTTTGTGGCATTACTCGTGAACAAGACGTACTGGCTGCCGCGGATCTGGGAGTACATGCAATCGGCTTGGTTTTTCATCCCCAAAGTTCGCGTGTAGTTGATGTACAACAAGCACAGCGCTTATGCCGAGTGTGTCCCCCATTTATTACCCGAGTAGGGTTATTCATGAACCAAGATGCGAGTACAATTGAACAAGTTCTGGATCAGGTTGATCTTGATATCTTGCAATTTCACGGACAAGAGCCGGAGGAATACTGCAACTCATTCAACAAGCCTTATCTGAAAAGCATTGCCATGGGGGGTAATACTCCTCATAGGGTGCGTGAATATTCAAGTGCGCAGGCGATGTTATTGGATAGTAATGAAATCGGGCAACCAGGGGGATCTGGGAAAGCCTTTGATTGGGGCAATATTCCTATGGATATGACTAAACCTATCATACTTGCAGGTGGCTTAGATGTTGATAACGTTACTCAAGCAATACAGCGGATTAAGCCTTATGCGGTGGATGTCAGCAGTGGTATCGAGTCAGCCAAAGGCATCAAGGATAATGTGAAAATGAAAAATTTTATACAAACAGTGCGAGTTGCAGATGAGTGCTAAACAAAAATCGGTAGAAGAAACACTGGGTATGGTGCCAGACGAGAAAGGCCACTTTGGTATTTATGGTGGACGTTTTGTTGCTGAGACATTAATGACACCATTGAAAGATCTTGAAGAGGCTTATGAGGCTTGCAAGCATGATGCTGATTTTCAACGTGAGTTTGATGAAGATCTTGCCCATTATGTAGGTCGACCCAGCCCGCTGTACCATGCTCAACGTCTGAGTGATCATTGGGGAGGTGCGCAAATTTACCTGAAGCGTGAAGATCTCAATCACACGGGTGCGCACAAGATTAATAACACCATAGGGCAAGCTTTATTAGCTAAGCGTATGGGTAAAAGCCGCATCATTGCTGAAACCGGAGCAGGTCAACACGGGGTGGCGACGGCAACAGTCTGCGCGCGCTTTGGTCTGAAATGCGTG
>CAZKDD010000186.1:1588-3110 GCA_964551535.1 uncultured Thiotrichales bacterium
CGGGGTGGCGAGCGCCACCATTGCGGCACGACGCGGTTTAGAATGTGTAGTGTATATGGGCGCTGAAGATATAAAGCGGCAAGCACCCAATGTTTATCGTATGCGATTGTTGGGCGCTGAAGTAGTGCCGGTCACTTCTGGGTCAAGAACCTTAAAAGATGCTCTCAACGAGGCTTTGCGTGATTGGGTAACCAATGTCGATGACACTTTTTACATCATAGGTACTGTTGCCGGTCCACACCCATATCCATTATTGGTGAGAGATTTTCAAACCGTTATTGGACGTGAAGCTAGGCAGCAAAGTCTGGATCAAATTGGACGCTTGCCTGATGCCTTGATCGCCTGTGTTGGTGGTGGATCCAATGCCATAGGATTATTTCATCCTTTCTTAGCTGATAAAGAAGTTAAAATTTATGGTGTGGAAGCTGGAGGTGATGGAATTGAGACGGGGCGCCACTCTGCGCCATTGAGTGCCGGTTCTCCTGGTGTCTTACATGGTAATCGAACCTACTTGATGGAGAGCGATAGTGGTCAGATTATTGAGACACATTCAGTATCTGCTGGACTAGACTATCCTGGAGTCGGTCCTGAACATGCATGGTTGAAAGATGAAGGTCGGGTTGAATACGTATCCGTCACTGATCAAGAGGCGCTGGATGGCTTCCACTTGATGACTCGCACAGAAGGTATTATTCCAGCCTTAGAAAGCAGTCATGCAACAGCCTATGCAGAAAAACTCGCCAAGACCATGGATAAAGATCAGACTATAGTGATTAATCTGTCTGGCCGTGGCGATAAAGATATCAATACGATTGCACGTATTGAGGGGATAGAAATATGAGCCGAATCGAACAGGCATTTACCGATCTCGCTAATCAAAACCACAAGGCATTAATTAGTTACATCACTGCGGGTGATCCTCATCCTGATAAGACCGTTGAGTTAATGCATGCACTGGTTGAGTCTGGCACTGATATTATTGAATTAGGTGTGCCTTTCTCAGACCCGATGGCAGATGGCCCAGTCATCCAGCAGGCCTGTGAGCGAGCTCTAGTTCACAATACTTCTTTGGCCGATATCATTGAAATGGTAAAGATCTTTAGAAGCCAAGATGACAATACCCCAATTGTTTTGATGGGTTATCAAAACCCGATCGAAATATATGGTGTGGAGGCATTTGCGAAGGCTGCAACGGGGTTGGTAGATGGTGTGATCACGGTAGATTTACCTCCAGAAGAGAGTGCCGAGATTGCAGCAACCTACAAGTCGTATGATATAGACACCATTTATCTGCTTGCACCGACCACGGGTGAAGAGCGTATAAAAGCTATCACGGAGCTTGCTTCCGGCTTCTTATATTATGTGTCATTCAAAGGTATCACTGGAGCTAATAAGATTGATGCTGATAGTGTGACCAATAAAGTGGCGGAAATTAGAAGACACACAGATATTCCTGTTGCGGTTGGTTTTGGCATTAAAGATGCTCAAACAGCAGCCATGGTCTCGGACTGCTCAGATGCTA
>CAZKDD010000187.1:0-3000 GCA_964551535.1 uncultured Thiotrichales bacterium
TGATAAACTTCGGAACAATATAATTAGCATAATTAAAATGCACACGAACACAGAACCCAAAGTCAAAATTTGAGACTGATATAAGCTCTGTAAAACATTGTTATATAGAACACTAATGCCTGTCAGTTTGAGTGTTTCACCAGGGGCAATATAGCTGGAGTTGATGTCGCTCTCAATTTGGGTCAGCAAATCATTTCTAATAAGAGAGTGATCAGAGTCTTTAATTCTGGCCACGATACGTGCTTGGTCACCTTCAGTAGATATGTAGGGATCAATGAGTATTTTTTTAATATTTTCAGGCACCATGTTGTAAATTAAAGCAAGATGGAAGTCCTCTAGAGCTTCACCTTTGGTCACTTGGTGCATGACTCTTTCAGTACTGTAGATCGAGAGTACTTTACCTATTTGCGGATGGCTCTCTAAATATTCGTGGATTTCTTTTATCTTATTGATGCCTCGACGGTTATACCAATAGCTTTTTTGAGTAAAGCTTTCCTCTTCTTCCTCTAAGTAATCAGAAAACTCTTGGTCCTCATAAAAGTCATCCTCACTCTCTTGGATAGGGGAATCAAGCACTAATTCTAGCGGCACTGTTCCACCTAATTCTTGATCGACAAAAACTAATCCTTTGTGTATGTCGGTGCTATCTTTGAAGTAATCAATAAATCGATTTTCTACGGTCATTTGTGTGATGCCAATAATACTCATAATTACAAGACTGAGTATGACCAACACGGTAGTGCGTTGGTTGCCAAGGATAATGTTTAGTAGACAATTTAAAAAGTTTGAAGATTTATCAGTTTTAAAATCTGCTACACGTGGTTGAATGATTTTTATAAGTGCTGGCAGAGCAGTGAAAGTAATGATAAAGGCGCATACTAAACCTAATACCATGATAAGACCGAAATAAATCACTGGTTGAATATCACTCACTATGAGTGACAAAAAGGCGATTGCTGAGGTGGCGATCATGTATGAGCAGGGAGTGAAGATTTGCTTAAGGGCGGTGGTGATATTGTTGTGCTGATCAGCGGGATTCTGAGAAGTGATTTCTTGATATCTGATGATCACATGTATGGACAGTGTGATTGAAAAAATAATCAATAGAGCGACAAAATTGGCTGATATAAGTGTTAACTGAAGATCAAAAAAACCGATTAATCCGGCCACAAGCAATACATTTAAGAAAGCGCAACTAAGTGATAGTAATACCCAAGAAAGACGTCTGAAGAATAAAAATAGCACTAAAAACATGATAGCTAATATGCTGACACCAAATACACCAATATCACTTTTAATATATTCTTTAATGTCATTGGCAATTAATGGTGCACCCGCTAGATAAAATACGCCAAGGTCTTGTTTGCTGGCCAATAATTGACGAATTTCACTGAGTGCTGAACTATAGTCATCCCCTGTGATTTTGCGTTCAGTCAGAATTTTCGCGTCCAATGAAGACATATTTGCTAATAATGTCTCGTCTTCTGGATTGAGGTCGAGTTTGTCCAGTAGCACATACTTGTCTTGGAGCAATTGATCGAGTCGGGTATTGGTCTCAATGTTGGCAATAATGGCAGTGGCATCAGCATTGTCACTGACAAGATTGGAAGAATATAAAGCCCCTGTGGTGAATTCTTTTTTGGCAAGACCGATATCCACTTCAGAGTCATTCAGTAATTTAAAATGAGAAATACCATCGTCATCTATGCGACGAGTTTGTTCGAGTAAAGGGACGGTGGATATGCTGGTTACAGAATCAATCTTTTCAATCGCTTCAAGTGTTTCTGTAAGCTGTGTTACATCATTAATTGAGGTTTGTGAAAATAGGTCTTGATAGGGTTTGTATCCGATAACAATGAATTCATCAGTGCCATAGTGCCTATGTACTTCGCGGTAGAATTTCAAATCTGGATCACTCTCTAATAATAGAGAATCTGGTGAGGCATCTACTGAGATATTTTGAAGGTATGGTGACAATGCGCCGATGAATAGGATTATTAAGCCTATGGTCAAGTATGGTCTTTTTAAGATCAGCTCAATCATTATTGTTATTGTTGTTTGGATGAATTTGGTACTGAATTGTACCATTTAGTAAGATCATTGCAGCAGATCTTTGGTTGCTCAGGTGCCTGCCGGTGTCATGCAGAATGACAGTGGCAGGCTAGAGTGTATATTGAATGAATTGTGACAAAACTCTCATATTTAAGCGGTGTTTACTGGAGCGCTTGTTTCGAGATAATCACACCGTCTTCATCGGCGTAAACATAGTCTCCAGGAATAAAATCAACATCGGCAAAATGTACCTTAACATCTATCTCTCCAACACCTTTCTTGACACTTTTAAGTGGCATCGTTGCTAACGCTTTTACACCGATGTCGATGGTGGCGATGACACCTGAATCACGGATACAACCATAGACGATAATACCGCTCCAACCATTGTCAGCACCCAGTTGGGCAAGCAGATCTCCGACCATTGCGCAACGAGTTGAACCACCGCCATCGACAACTAAAACGCGGTTATTTCCTGGCTTTTCCAATTGTGCACGTACCAGAGTATTGTCCTCATGGCATTTTACCGTGGAAATCGGGCCGCTGAAACTGGTGTTCTTACCATAATCTTGGAATAGTGGTTGTGCGATTTGTAGTGAATCGGAATGATTATCACATAAGTCTGCGGTTTTAAACATTCTTGTAAGCCTCTGATTTGATTATTTATTCTTTATTTTCTGAAATCTCAGTCTGGATATGGCTGAGATCTAAAATTGACAATGAGATGAATCATAGGTGGCTCATGAGGGTCAGGCAAGTAGCAAGCCAATATTTCCTGAAAATTGATAGATAGTACAAGACGCGTTTAAAAGTATTTGCTAATATACGGCACGTTTTTTTGCTTCCTCCGAGATTCTAACTACCAAGTGGGCTAGAAGTGGGCCGGAAGTGGATCTGACTCGCAGGGTGAATGCACAATAATTGTCTATATTAAAGGAGATATTTTAG
>CAZKDD010000188.1:0-2953 GCA_964551535.1 uncultured Thiotrichales bacterium
GCGAACGAAGCGCAAGTCATGCATATCATCGGTGAAGTTCAAGGCAGAACATGCATTATTGTTGATGATTTGGTCGACACGGCAGGAACCTTATGTAAGGCTGCTCAGGCATTGAAGGAGCATGGCGCTAAATCTGTTATTGCCTATGCCACTCACCCAGTGTTGTCCGGTAATGCACTTGAAAATATTGAAGCCTCTGTATTAGACGAGCTAGTGGTGACTGATACCGTCCCACTGGAGGAAAAAATACAAGCCTGTACGCGTATCCGTCAGTTGACGGTATCAGGCCTACTGGCTGAAACTATTCGTCGTATTAGTTTTGATGAATCTGTAAGTACCTTATTCATGGATTAATGAAACCCATAGATAACGACAGTTGATATTAATTTAACCAACCCATAGGTAAATCGGTCGCAAGTTTGCCTATGATTTTTACAATGCAGTAACAATAAGGAGAAGTATCATGAGCATCGACTTTTCAATAGATGCCGAAGTACGCACAGACGAAGGGAAGGGTGCGAGCCGCCGCCTCCGTCATGCGGGTCGTGTTCCAGCCATCTTATATGGTGGTGAAAAACAACCTCAAAGTATATCTTTGCAACATAACAAGATTTTTAATAGCTTGCAGGAAGAAGCGATTTATTCACACATCTTGACACTCAATGTTGCAGGTGAGGAACAGAAAGTCATTCTACGCGATGTGCAGCGTCATCCTGCTAAGCCAGTCATATTGCATGTTGATTTTCAACGAGTTGATGACAAGCACACTATCAATATGCATGTACCTCTGCACTTTATCGGAGATGACATTTGTCCTGGTGTGAAGTTAGAGGGTGGTCAGGTGAGCCATCTGATGATTGAGGTTGAAATTACTTGTTATCCGAAAGATATCCCCGAGTTCATTGAAGTAGATATGTCAGCAATGAAGATCGGAGACTCCGTCCACTTATCTGAGTTGAAAATGCCTGAGGGTGTGACACTGACCGCACTCACGCATGGCGAAGACCATGACCAGCAGGTGGCGAATTGCCATGCTACCAAGGTTGCAGTAGAGGAAGACCCTGTTTCAGACGATAGTGCGGCGACTGAAGGTGATGAGCCGGCCGCTGATTCTGAAGAGTAGTTCTACAGCTTAGGATTTCATAGGCATTACGGTGGCGGAAAATACTCCGATTCAACTGGTGGTTGGCCTAGGCAATCCTGGTGAAAAATATGCTAAGACCCGGCACAACGCCGGGTTTTGGTTTTTAGATCAAGTCGCTTACAGACACCGGGTTAGTTTTCGTCAAGAAAGTAAATTCAAAGGCGAGGTGGCTTGTTTTGATCATCAGGGCAGTAAGATCTGGTTGCTAAAGCCAAGCACATTTATGAATCTGAGTGGTGAGTCATTAGCCCCACTGGCTAAATATTATCAAATTGATCCTAAGCATACGCTGGTAGTGCATGATGAATTAGATTTGCCACCCGGCACTTCTCGCTTCAAGCTTGGTGGCGGTCACGGTGGACATAATGGTCTTCGTGATATCTTCAAACATTTTGCAAAAGATTTCTGGCGCTTGCGAGTTGGAGTAGGGCATCCAGGACATAAAGATCAAGTGCTATCTTTTGTCTTAAATGCGGCCAGTAAAAAAGAACAGCAATTGATAGATCAATCACTGGATACAGCTATTGATGCAATGTCTGATGCTTATGTGGGTGATATGGAAGCTGCTATGCGACTACTACACAATAAACAATGAACTTGGCTAGGATCAGATATGGGATTTAAATGTGGCATTGTGGGATTGCCAAATGTGGGCAAATCGACTCTCTTCAACGCGCTGACTCGGGCGGAAATTGCTGCAGAGAACTATCCGTTTTGTACCATTGAACCCAATGTTGGAGTAGTGCCAGTACCTGATTCACGCATAGATCAGTTGGTCGCGATAGTGAATTCTGAAAAAGTTATCCCCACAGTGATGGAGTTCGTTGATATTGCCGGTTTAGTGGCCGGAGCCTCCAAAGGAGAAGGATTGGGTAATCAGTTTTTGGCCAATATTCGTGAAACTGATGCAATTGCGCAGGTGGTGCGTTGTTTCGAGGATGATGATGTGGTCCATGTGGATGGCAAAGTCGACCCATTGAGTGATGTAGAGACCATTAATACTGAGCTGGTCTTGGCTGACTTGGATACCGCAGAAAAAGCCAAAGCGCGCATAGAACGCACAGCAAAATCAGGTAATAAAGAGGCCCTTGCTCAGTGTGAATGTTTGCAAGCATTGATTCAGCATCTAGGAGAAGGTAAAGCGGCTCGACTATTTGCTGTGCCAGACGAACAAGCGGCCTTTGTCCGCTCTCTATGCATGATTACTAGCAAACCCATGATGTATATCGCTAACGTTGATGAAGACGGGTTAGAAAATAATGTGCTGGCAACAAGATTGCATGAATATGCTCAACAAGAACATGCCCAAATGGTGACGGTATGCGCTCAGATCGAAGCGGAGATCGCCTTATTGGATGATGAAGAAAGAGAAGAGTTTTTAACTGATCTGGGCTTACAGGAGCCCGGTTTAAATCGTGTCATACGTGCAGGCTATAACTTATTGGATCTACAGACTTTCTTCACTTCTGGACCAAAAGAAACGCGTGCTTGGACGGTACTCAAAGGCGCCAGTGCCCCGCAGGCTGCTGGACGTATACACACAGATTTTGAAAAGGGCTTTATACGCGCTGAAGTGGTAGGATTTGCCGATTATATTGAGCATCAGGGTGAGGCGGGTGCAAAAGACGCAGGCAAATGGCGTTTAGAAGGAAAAGACTACATCATGCAAGAAGGTGATGTGGTTCATTTTAGATTTAATGTTTAAATTTGACAGCTAATACTAGCTGGTTTAAATTCCACGCCTTACTTCAAAAATGGCTATGTAGCTCAGCTGGTTAGAGCACAGCATTCATAATGCTGGGGTCGGTG
>CAZKDD010000189.1:0-2944 GCA_964551535.1 uncultured Thiotrichales bacterium
TATTTTGCTGATGTTATTGATTTGCTTTAATTGCTCGAAATACTCTTCAGCTTGAGTCGCAACAAAGCCCAAGCGTCCCATCCCCGTATCAATTTTCAACCACACTTGTATGGATTGTTTAAACCCATAGGATCTTAAAATTTTCACTTGATGAGGGCTATGCACGACCGTTTGAATATTGGCATCAACGATTTGCTGTAACTCTTTTACATTCTTAAATCCTTGCAGACAAATAATAGGATGTAAGATGCCTGTAGATCGTAATGCTAAGGCCTCATCTACACAGGCAACGGCAAAGGCATCAGATTGGCTAAGCGCTTGTGCTGATTGTGCTAGACCATGTCCATAAGCATCAGCTTTCACCACAGAAATTATTTTGGCATCTTGAGTGAAAGAGCGGAGTAGCTGTAGATTATGCGCGAGATGGTCTAGCTGTATTAAGGCGTAGGCCGATCGTCTCATGGGTGCATCTCAGGGATATTAAATTCAGGAGCATAGTTTTCAAAACGTGTGTATTGCCCCAAGAATGTAAGACGAGTTTTGAAAATGGGTCCATTACGTTGCTTGGCTACAATAATTTCAGCAGTACCCTTATCAGGACTTTCTTCGTTATACACCTCATCGCGATAAATAAAAGTAATGAGATCTGCATCTTGTTCAATGGCTCCAGATTCACGCAAGTCTGACATCACGGGGCGTTTATCCGTGCGTTGTTCCAGACTTCGATTAAGCTGAGATAGGGCGATGACTGGAACGTCTAACTCTTTTGCTAGCGCTTTTAAAGAGCGTGAAATTTCAGAGACATCATTGGTGCGGTTTTCTGTGCTTCCGGTAATTTGCATCAGTTGTAAATAATCTATCACGATTAATGACAAGCCATGCTCACGTTTAAGTCGGCGTGCACGTGCACGTATTTCTGTGGGGCTGAGGGCAGCACTATCGTCAATAAATAATTTTGCCTCTGAAAGAATCGATACTGTGCTACTGATATTTCGCCATTGTTCTTCATTCAGGCTGCCAGTGCGCAGAGCCTGTGCGTCTACACGTCCCATTGACGATAGCATGCGCATAGTTAGCTGATGACTGGGCATCTCCATGCTGAATACAGCCACAGATGCTTGCCGGGTGATAATGGCATCTTCAATCATATTCATAGCAAAACTGGTTTTGCCCATAGATGGGCGTCCGGCGACGATGATTAGATCACCATTTTGTAGGCCAGAGGTATTCTTATCAAAATCATCAAAACCGGTAGGTAATCCGGTAATGGCATCACCACGCTGACACAATTCATCGATCCTTTTGACAGTTGTATCGAGTAACTCTTTCATGCCCTTGAAGCCACTGAGTTGCCGCGCTCCATGATCACCAATTTGAAAAATCTTTTTCTCAGCAATGTCGAGTAACTGGTTACTACTCAGTCCTTCAGTCTGATAGGCGGAGCCTGCTATTTCGGTGCCGGTAGAGGCAAGTTGTCGCAGAATAGATTTCTCTCGAACAATTTCTGCATAAGCGGAAATATTAGCAGCGGTTGGGGTTTCTTTTGCCAATGTTGCGACATAAGCGGTAACATTTTTTTGATTAATATTATTATCTTGGTCTGACTGTTTAATTTTTTCAGCCAATGTCACTACGTCGAAGGGTTGGTTGTGATATGCGAGATCAGCGATAGCGCGAAATATCACACGATGATCGAACAAATGAAAATCATTTTCATTGATTTTATCAGCGACTAAATCCCAGCTATTATTTTCTAGCATGAGACCACCCAGTACGGCTTGCTCAGCTTCCATGGAATAGGGTGGAGTGCGCAATGACTCTGCGCTGGGCGCAGAGTACTCTATATCTTGATTTGGCTCACTCACTGCGGGTAATAATCGAGTGCTTGTTCCGATTTATTCTTCGGGAACAATCTTGATAGTGATGATTGCATTAACATCAGAGTGTAAATGTAATTCAACTTCGAATTCGCCTAGGGTGCGGAAGGCGCCATCTGGCATGCGTAACTCACGCTTCTCTACTTCATGTCCAGCGGCAGTGAGAGCTTCAAGGACTTCGAAGTTATTAATTGAACCAAATAATTTACCTTCTGAGGCCTCTTTAGCCGCAATAGTAATTACAATCCCATCTAATTTGGCTTTGCGAGCTTCAGCTTGGGCAAGAATCTCTTTAGCTTGTGCCTCTAACTCAGCACGGCGTGCTTCGAATTCTGCAAGATTTTCAGCGGTAGCAAATTTTGCTTTGCCCTGTGGAATAAGGTAGTTGCGAGCGTAGCCAGAACGAACACTGACTTTATCGCCTAATGCCCCTAGATTTTCCACTTTAGATAATAAAATAACGTCCATTAGTTTGCCTCATTGATTCTCTATATCAGTTAATTTTGTCGCGTAAGGCAAAGAAAGTCTCTGCTAAACCTAATATAACGATGATTAATATGGCTTGCGGTACAAAAATTACAACCAGATAGCTCATTATTAACCATAGTTGGGTGTTTGTCATGCTGGCACATAGCGTGTGAATGACATTCATTCCCTGTATACAAAACAGAATAGTCACGATGCCACTGAGTTGAGCCAGATAGCTCGACTGTAGCACAATTGCCGCTATGATCAGTGCCAACGACAGTAGTGCTAACACTCTGCCTAAGCGCAGATTTTTAAAATCTTCTTTGTACTGCTGACTGTCTTGAGCCACGCAGTAGAGCCAGTGTCCCAGAAATATCAGGCTACTATGTACCAAAACCACCGACATGATCATAATGCCAGTCATGTATTGTGAAATAGTCTGAATATTCGCCAGCCCTTCATCTCCGGGTTTCCCGCTGGATTGCAAAACGGGTTCGAATATTTCTGTTAATGTCTGTTGCCAAAATAAAGCATTATTTGGAAACATCCAATCAATCAGTATAAAACTCACGACGCCCAATAATGTCGAAGCTTGTAAG
>CAZKDD010000190.1:0-2935 GCA_964551535.1 uncultured Thiotrichales bacterium
ATTCTTAACTTTCTCAGATTACGCGAGAAACGCTGTGCGTATGGCAGCGCTCATGGATACACATTGTCTATTCGTATATACGCATGATTCTATCGGTCTGGGGGAAGATGGCCCCACGCATCAATCGGTTGAGCACTTCGCTAGTCTTAGAAGTATCCCTAACTTAATGGTGTGGCGACCCTGTGACACAGTCGAATCCATGGTGGCATGGATGACTAGTATCGACATGAAAAAACCCACAGCGATGGGATTCTCCAGACAAAACGCAACTTTCATGACGCGCTCAGAGGAGCAGATTGCCGCTATTCGTAAGGGCGCTTATGTGTTGTTTGAGAATGAAATCGAGTGCCAACTGATTATTATTGCTACTGGAACCGAGATGGAAATTGCTCTGCAAGCAGGGCAACGATTAGCAGCAGAGAATGTTGGCGTGCGAGTGGTTTCTATGCCAAGCACTAATGTATTTGATCTACAAAGCGATGAATACAAAAACGCTGTGTTACCGAACAATGTACGGGCACGGATTGCAGTTGAGGCAGGTGTGACAGATTTTTGGCGCAAATATGTAGGCCTAGATGGAGACGTTGTGGGCTTGGACGAGTTTGGTCTGTCGGCTCCGGGGGGTGTACTGATGGAGCATTTCGGTTTTACTGCCGATAACGTATATAAACGCGCTAAAGCATTAATCTAGATTTAAGACTTTATAACGAGGAAGCAAGATGGCAATTAAAATTGCAATTAACGGATATGGAAGAATCGGTCGCAACATTTTACGCGCATTATATGAGTCTGGCCGTACTGATGAAATTCAAGTGGTGGCAATTAATGACTTAGCTGATGCCAGCACCAATGCACACTTAACTCAATATGATTCAGCTCATGGCAAGTTTAATGCGGATGTTTCATTAGAAGGTGATTACATGATCGTCAATGGTGATCGCATTCGCGTATGCAGTGAAAGAGATCCCGCCAAACTGCCTTGGGGAGAATTGGGTGTTGATGTGGTACACGAGTCGACTGGATTTTTTGCCAGTAAAGAGAAGGCCTCTGCCCATCTTGCCGCCGGTGCAAAAAAAGTCATTATCTCAGCACCCGGTGGAAGTGATGTTGATGCGACAGTGGTTTATGGAGTCAATCATGATATTTTGAAATCTTCCGATACAGTTATTTCTAACGCCTCTTGCACCACTAACTGTTTGGCCCCATTGGTTAAACCTTTGCATGAGAAGATTGGTCTTGAGCACGGTTTGATGACGACTATTCATGCCTACACCAATGATCAAGTGCTGACAGATGTTGCGCACTCTGACTTGCGTCGTGCACGTTCGGCTACACAATCTATGATCCCTACCAAGACTGGTGCTGCACTAGCCGTGGGCTTAGTATTGCCAGAGATGAATGGTAAGCTGGATGGTTTTGCCATGCGTGTTCCCACTATAAACGTGTCGATTGTGGATTTAACTTTCCAAGCGTCTCGTGATACCAGTGTGGAAGAAGTTAACAAAATCATGTTGGAAGCTTCTCAAGGCGCGTTGAAGGGTGTGTTGGCGTATAACGATCAGCCACTAGTGTCATGTGATTTTAATCATAATCCGGCTTCATCAATTTTTGAGTCTACCTTGACTAAAGTGATGGGTGGCACTCTAGTTAAAGTGCAATCATGGTACGACAATGAGTGGGGTTTCTCTAATCGCATGCTCGACACCACAGTGGCATTATGCAACGCAGAATAGCGTTGGGAATTTTCATGATTGAAGGTATATGCCCAATTTAATAGAAATGCACGACCTATCTCTGAGCGGACAGAGAGTCTTAATTCGTCAAGACCTAAACGTGCCCATCCATGATGGTAAAATCACTAACGATGCTCGCATACGAGCTTCTTTGCCGACTTTACAGTATGCACTTAAGCAAGGCGCTGCTGTGATGGTGATGTCGCACTTGGGGCGACCGGTGGAGGGCGAATATGACGAGTCTCTCAGTCTCGCCCCTGTGGCCGCAGCGTTAACGGAAGCTTTGGGCGTGCAAGTCAATTTAGTACGCGACTGGATTGAAGGTGTTGATATTGAGCCAGGGCAGATCGTGTTGTGCGAAAATGTTCGATTTTTAGATGGCGAGAAAAAGTCTGCGCCTGAACTGTCGCGGAAAATGGCAGCTTTATGTGATGTATTTGTTATGGATGCATTCGGCACCGCGCATCGTGCGCAAGCTTCTACTTATGGCGTAGCTGAATTTGCTCCTATTGCTTGTGCAGGACCATTATTAAGCGCTGAGCTGCAAGCTCTAGCGCAAGCTTTGGAGACCCCCGCACACCCGATGGTGGCAATCGTGGGTGGCTCCAAGGTGTCGACAAAACTGGCATTGCTTGAACAGCTTATTAATAAAGTTGATCAGCTAGTCATTGGTGGAGGTATTGCCAATACCTTTATTGCCGCGGCAGGGTATTCTATTGGTCAATCTTTATATGAAGAAGATTTGCTCGATGTGGCAAAGAAGTTAATACAAAAAGCGCAAGCGACAGGGACTCAAATTCCTATACCCACAGATGTCGTATGTGCGAAAAGTTTTTCAAAACAAGCAGAAGCTGAAATAAAATCTATCGATGCGGTAGCCGATGATGATTTGATTTTGGATATAGGCCCTGAAAGTTGTCAGCAAATAGCTGCAATAATGAAGCAAGCAGGCACAATCGTATGGAATGGGCCGCTTGGCGTGTTTGAATTCGATAATTTTGAACAAGGAACTAAAACGCTGTCATATGCTATTGCGGACAGTGATGCTTTTTCCATAGCGGGGGGAGGCGATACAGTCGCTGCAATTGATAAATTCAATATAGCGAATAAAATTTCATACATATCAACAGGTGGTGGTGCGTTTTTAGAATTTCTTGAGGGTAAGGTTTTACCTGCCGTTGAGATACTCCAGCAACGTACAC
>CAZKDD010000191.1:0-2917 GCA_964551535.1 uncultured Thiotrichales bacterium
AGAAGATTACTTTTACTTTATCTTATTGATGAGTGGGGCTCCATTTATCAAGAGCTTCTAAAAACTTATCTTTTTCTCCATCATGCATTGAGATGTTCGTCTGGGGATATGGAAAATTCCCCTTAGTGACTTCACTGTGAAACTTTCCTAGTGCAGCGACACGCTCTTCATGGATCTGCTTGAACAAGCGTCCGACATTGCCAAAAGCATAAGCGTGTTTTGGCGGTTTCTCTTCTTCACTGTCCTCACCACATATATCAGCAACAAAAGACATAATAACATCCCCAGCCATACCTGACCCTAGTGAGAAGGTTACAATTGACGTTTTTTTATTGACCGCTTCTAGTACTTCTTCAGCAATACATTCAGCTTCCACCGCAACTACACCAACATCTTCCATCCTTTTAAGGTTTTCATATATTTTCATTGCCTCATCAGCTTTACGACCCCACCCTCGAAGTCCCCCACAATACTGACTGAAAGTAGGTATGAGTCCGATATGGCTCTGCACCGGTATGCCTTCACGTGTCATCTTCTCAACCGCGTCAAGTGATCTCAATGTGTAATACATATCTGCACCACGACGCATCGCTTCAAAGGCATCGGCCATAAGTTCTTCATTTGAATCAAACTGTGCCCACTTTGAGCCCACACGGCAGAAGTGAGTTGGAGCAATTGAGCGAACATCATCTATCTGATCCATACCGCAAACAAATAAATCAATACCTGCATCTCTACAGGCCCTGATTTCATCGGCATTAAGAGGATTTGCCATTGATAGTTTTTGACCAGTTATTTTAAGATTCTGAAGGTCCGAAATTGTGTAATTGCGTTTTGCGGGTTTTCGAGAAAAATCATATATGCGTTTCATTTTGGATCACTCCTTTTGACGATTTTTATAGGGCATCTTTTAATTGATATGTGGGGCCAGAGATTCTAGTCCTTCCAAAAATTTAATCACATAAATGCGCTTTTTGCTCCCCCAGACTTTTGTGTCTTAAATATAGATGAAGCATCTTTTGCTGGAGGCAGCGGCATACGAACAGGCACGTTCTCAACACGCGGTTCAACGCATGGTTGGCCAATGATGGTGCGATCTTGCAAATCATCCCAAAATTTACTTTGCCCCAAACCGTGATAGTAAGAATTAGCTCCCAAGATTGGCCAAGCGTCTGCCTTGGCAATTTCATAAAATAGAATTAACCGAGGACGATCACTTTGGTTTGGCGCTGATCCATGAAGAGTGCGGGCGTGATGCACTGTCATGCTCCCTGCCTTTCCTGTAAGCGTAACTATTTTTTCACGTTGAAAATCTGGATCGTCAGGATCAATCGCACCACAGAAAATACCATTATTGTGATGACTTAAAACAGGACCCTTATGGGATCCTGGTATCACTTGCAGAGGTCCGTTTTCTAAATTTACATCTTCCAACATCAAACCAAATGCCAACAAACTGTCGTTTGTATGAGGGTAAAATGCCCAGTCTTGATGCCACTCAACCGCCATACCACCACCTGGTGCTTTGGTATTTAATTTAGATGTTAATAGCGTAGCATGATCACCTAGGAGATCTCTTAAAACTTCAGTCACGCCAGATTTTTTTAGGATATCATCGAAATATTTATTCTGTTTATGGGGTAGCTTAATACGCGTTAGACGAGGATTTTCCGCACTATGTCCTTCATCTAAATCAAAAACATCATCGTTCTCTGTAACTTGCCGAGAACTTTCAATGAAATCATAAGTGATTTCCTGAAGTTTATTTAGCTGGTCTTTGGTAATTACATCCTCCACCATCAAATAACCATTATCTTCGTAGAAATTCTTCTGTCTGGATGTAAGCATGACAATTCTCCTAAAATATGTATTATGGTATCGATACCATGATTGCATGATATCGATATCATACCCATAGTTATTGTGTCAACAAAGTTAGTAATCAAATGAATAATACAAAAAAAACAATAACGATGATCGATGTTGCAAGGGATGCCGGTGTAGGAACAATGACTGTTTCACGCGCACTGAGAGAACCAACAAAGGTCAATCCCGAAACACGCCAGGCTGTGATGACCTCAGTAATGAAGCTAGGCTATGTAATAGACGCAACAGCGGCTGCTCTCTCATCTAAAAGAACTCGCATTGTTGGTGCTGTAGTTTCGACACTGGATCAATCGATTTTCGCTGAAACAATAAGGGGCTTAACAAATGGCCTGCAAGCTAGTGGGCAACAACTGCTAGTCGCAACAACTGACTATGATAAAGATAAAGAGTCTGAATTAATATCTGCGATGATTGGACGAAAACCTGAGGCAATTGTATTAACGAGCTCTGAACATTCTGAAAGTGCTACTAGCCAAATAAAAGCCGCTAATATTCTAACTATTGAGACATGGGAAATTCCAAAAAAACCAATATTTGCAGCAGTTGGGTTTTCAAACCGTGACGCTGGGCAATCAATTACAAAACACCTTCTCGAGGTAGGAAGAAAGAAAATTGCATTTTTGGGAGTCGATAGAGATGGTGACACTCGTGGAAGGCTACGACATCAAGGATATTGTGATGTTATCGAAAACAAACATCAAAATTTGAGTGAACTTCAAAGTCCAAAAATAGGATACCTTGGTCCAGATTACGGTGCTTCAGGATTAAATATGATTTTGAAAAAATGGCCCGATGTTGATGCAATTGTTTGTGCCAGTGATGCAATTGCCTTTGGTGTGTATTGTGAAGCAAACCGCAAAGGAATTCAGGTCCCCACTGATCTAGCAATAACAGGTTTTGGTGATTTTGATTATGCCAGAGATAGTGGCGTTGGGTTAACTACTGTGCGCATAAATGGTGAAAAAATAGGTCAAGTAACTTCAGAGTTGATATCAGAAAGTAATAGTGGAGTTGATATTTCTGGAAGAGT
>CAZKDD010000192.1:0-2914 GCA_964551535.1 uncultured Thiotrichales bacterium
AGAAACTTCTAGCGGCGTTATGTCTGGTGAATCAGATAACAAAGTAAGCGTCGCCGGCGCATGTTTTTTAGAAACTTTAATCCAATCGACATACATTTTTTGATCAGACGTTATGATTTGATTGGGCGCTTTTCCATTAGTGCCATCTACAAAAAGCCCTAACTCAAGATAGAAATTATCAAATAACTCTGATTGAGTTGTGGCATCAAGGTTTACGGTTAAATGTGGGGCGAAATCATCAATAGAGAACTTCACTGAACTCTCGTTCCACTCCATTCGGTAAATATGAAAGTCATCTGATAAGTTAACAGGCAGCTGCATTGATCCTGATGAAGACTGATCGCCGTTATCATCATAGAAAACCGTTGAATGAACATAGTCAAGGCCAGTGGCCATACCTTCTTGAAAAATCTCCATTATGGAAAACTTTCCAGATTCATAGGTATCTGAGTCGGGGAAGTTTTCGCCAATCAGACTAAAATTTGACCAGGTTGATTCACCTGCAGGAACCTTAATTCTTGCTTCAATCTTTCCATGTCTAAATTCAAATTTATCTTTTGAGTCTAATTTTGCTGATGTCGCATTTGTACAGTCCGGATCACACTTTGCTGTAATTATTAAGGCTCCGTTCTCAACTAAAAAGTTATAGCTGGAATAAGTTTGTATACCTAAATTTGGATCCGCCTCAACACCCTCAGAGTAGTTCCACCTAATCAAACTAAGACCATTGAGATTTTCTTGAACTGCGATTGCACTGCTTCCAAGAATATCCAACAGGGGAACAAGACTTTTTATGGCAATATTGGAAAAATTCGTAATAGGTGAATGCGCAACAGCATCGCCACCAAAGTCCTCTAAAAGGATCACCTCAAAACCATCTGAATCAGTGGAATCTGAATCAGTACCACTTCCACCTCCACATGAAGTAAGAATAAGTGTAATGGCAAGCAAGTGTAATAATTTATACATTAAAAAATACTAATTTTAATTTGCTATATAGCAGCTATAATATCTAATTAATATTTCTTTGTCCTGTTTTATTATGTCAAACAAACCTATCTACTTATCAATAGCAAGTGAATTAAAGAAACAACTGAGGCTGGGTCAATTAGTAGGAAAAATACCCGGCGAGAGGGAGTTGGCCAAGAGATTTAAATGCTCCTATATGACAGCTCGAAAATCAGTTGATCAACTGGTGATTGAAGGACTCTTGGAACGCAGGGGCCAAAAAGGCACTTTCGTTAGTAATCAATCTTCAAAGAAACGAAACCAATTATTAGGTTTTTTCCTAGACAAAAAGATCAAGCATGGGATTGCAAGTTCTTATTATTCATTAGTTTTAAACAAACTAATTGATCAGGCAGGAAATAAAGGTTGCGAAGTTGTTGTCTTCAACAACAGTGACATGGTCAGCTTTGAACGTACACTTCGCCGTGTAGACGGCGTTATAGCAGCGTGTAGAGATGATAATGACAGATTAATTATTGAGATTGCCAAATCCAAATCTTTAGTAACGTTAGACAATCCATGCTCGAATGATTCCATCCCATCGGTTGTTCTAAAAAACTTTGAATCTACATCGCAAGCAACACAACACTTGATTAATCTTGGACACAAGAAAATTGCTTATATTCGAGGATTGAATAATTCCCAGGTAGGTAGAGAACGCTTCGATGGTTTTCAACATACAATGTCAAATAACAATTTAAGCCTTCCGGAAAGCTATATCATTCAAGGAGATTATTCACTTGGAGCTGGTGAGAATGCGGCCAAAAATCTTGTATCTTTAAAAACTCCACCGACAGCCATAGTTTGTGCTAATGACGAAATGGCACTTGGCGCCATAAAATATATTAAGCGTTTAGGCATGAGATGCCCTGATCATTTCAGCATTGTCGGTTTTGACAATATTGATGCCGCCAGCCAGTCATCGCCCAGCTTAACCACCGTCAGTGTACCCATCGAAAGAATGGCTACGCACGCGCTAAGTCTGTTAAACAAACTGATCACACAAGGGGGCTCTACTGAGGCGCACGTGTCGTTAAGCTGTGAGTTAGTCGAAAGAGAAACAACTTCTATTCCAAGAAAACGACTACCTAAGCTGTCAATCGGATCTTAGAACATTATCCATTTGATAAGAGGCTTCTAACTCGATTTGCTTCGGGTTCGTCCAGTTTATAACCATACATAAACGCCATAGCAATCAATGTTCCAGAAATAGGCACAATAATGTATGACAGCTTCAATGCTTCCAACACGGACTCAGGCTGAACTGAAATGGACTGATCAAAACCAATCATCGATAAGATTAACCCACTGAACAAACCTGCAATTGCAAAGCCAAACTTAACCATCCACCAATAAATAGCACCTAGCACCCCCTCACGTCTCACACCATAAGTGAGCTCATCAAGGTCGCAGATATCAGCAGTCATCGACATCATAATGGTAAAGAGGGACCCAATACCAAAAGCAAATAAAGGTAGTGGTAAAAACATTAACAACGGATTCGAAGGGTCAAAACACCAATAAAATAAAGCATACCCAATGAGCGATATACCCTGACAGATCATGAAGGTGCTCTTTTTGCCGAGTCGTTGTGACATCGCTGTGATAATGGGTATCACCAAGAAACAAGTTGATAGTGCGCTTAAAGTACCGAACCAAGCTGGCCACGTGCCAGCCGCACCAGGGTCACCGCCATTCATCAAATAAACAATGATGAACCACGAAAAGCCTGCAACGGTGTTAAACGCGTTAAAAACAAAAAAGGTTGCCACACACACTCTGACAAATGACTCCAATCTCATTACTTGCTTAACGCTACTAAGAATATCGCTAAGACCTACCGACAAGGATGCGCTCGATAACTGCTTCAAATTTGACTCATCGACATATTGAGTGCGGCAAAAGA
>CAZKDD010000193.1:0-2881 GCA_964551535.1 uncultured Thiotrichales bacterium
GATGCTCTGCTCGTCACAATTGACAGTGGATACACCGAGCTGCCTCATTAATGCCATCATGTTTGCAAGCACTTCTCCTGACTCAGGGGCGATGATCCAAGTTTTATCACTCTGTAGTGCATGCTGCTGAATCACCTGAGTGTAATCCATATCAGGATGTATCACGACAACCTTCACACCATCAAACTGACAGTCAATTCTAGAATCCAGTGTAATCGTGATTTCACAATTTTCAATCTGCTGACAGTCGCTGACTAATGCGTTAAGCATCATCAAGCCTTCTTGTTTTAAGTTCTCAGGTAGTAGATTATGTGCAAGACCACCACCAGTTATATACTCTGAGATAAACAAGTGCATTGATATGAAAATAATTCCTGTTATTGATTACATGCAGGGGCAAGTGGTACTTGCTAAGCGCGGTCAACGCTCAAGCTATCAGCCTGTGGAAAGCTTACTGTGCTCCTCTGCAAACTTGAATGATGTGCTGGAGAGCATTCTATCGCTTACAGATTTTAATACAATTTATATTGCCGACTTAGACGCAATTACCTCACCCTCATATACTCCGGCTATATGGAAAAATTTGAGTGACAATTTCCCACATATTGAGTTTTGGCTGGATGTTGGTCAGCATTGTCTCCATTGGTTGAAAGATTTTGGCCATATTAGAAACCTTCGACCAGTGATTGGAACTGAAGCATTTAATAATAGCGATCAAGTACAATCACTTTTACAAGAATTATCTTCCCAACAAGCAATACTCTCTTTAGATTACAAAAATAATCAATTATTAGGCTGCAAAGACTTAATCAATAGAGTCACACACTGGCCAAATGACGTTATATGCTTGTCTATAGATCAAGTAGGAAAACAATCCGAGGCAGACACATCAATCTATCAACAACTCAGACAACACATTCCTAGGTCATGTCACGTTTACTGGGGAGGTGGTATGCGCAACTTGAAGGATATAAAACATGCAAAAGCCATTGGACTTGATGGAGTTTTGATCGCAACAGCCCTACACCATCAACAAATCACTCAAGCTGAACTTGCTTTACTTATGACTGACGACCTTTAAGTTTTGAGAGGTTGAAACAAGTAGGTTTCGCAAAATCGAACGACCCAGTTGTTGATTACTAAAATGCTTCAACAAACTATCACTGGATCGGTTTTGAAATTCTTCTAAACTTGGGCCGCGATAAACACAATAGGACTGGGTGGTTTCATAAGTTTGCAATTCTTGCAATCCAGGCAAGTAATCAATTAACTGCTCCCAAATGAAAATATTGATAAGCTCGGTGCTTGAGCGCCAACCCAGATCAGGGTGTACATAATTAAGATTTTGATGATCTAAATATTGTATGACTCTATGCTTAACTACGGACTTCAAGTAACCATAATCAATTACGAAACCCGTCAATGGATCTATCCTACCACGCACTTTCACATTTAAGGTGTAACGACCTCCATGAAGGTTTTTGCATTTGCCTGGATGATCAGTAATAAAATGCGCAGAATCAAATACTAATTCTTTGCTGACGACCGCCTCTTCAGTATCTGCAAAATAACGATCGCATACACATGGCATGTGTTTAAGTTCAGGCTCAATTAACCGCAACAAGCGTTGCGCATCTTGAATAGACTCAGTGCGATATAAAACTTTGTCTTGAGCGCAGGGGCTATCTAACTGCACCCAACGAATTTGAACATCATCTCGCAGTTGCGCGATGAGTTCTTGCGTCGCCGTTGAGTGTGGCAAACGCAGATAGACGTAGCCATTTAAATACTCTCCACATTGCGCAACCAATACCGCGACAAATAACTCAGATAATGCAAATTGCTGTACGCATGGAAACTTATGCTCATAAACAACTGGCACTTTGAGTTTATTCTCTGCAATCACTCGGTGACTGTTTGGTGAATATACATATTCTTGACGATATTGAAATCCAAATACATTTAACTCTCTGGCATACCATAACAATTCGTCTAATCGACGAATATCATTAGGCAACGTCCAATAGTCTTGTTCAATCGTCAACGACTGCGTCAGCAGTAATGCTTGCATAATAGTATTAGCACGCTGACCAGCAGCCTCACTCGGCAGCGCATAATTCTGAACATCATCCACGCAGTTCACATCTGACTCATTCACTAACAAATCCAGAGAACAATGATGTTTGATGGCATATTCCTGTAGAGTTAAACCACAGCACTCAGCCAAATGACTATTACTGAGAGATGCGACCTCTGCATTACATTCAAGACATTTCATTTTAAAAATTTATCCACCCTAAAGTGCTCATTATAAGGCCATTATAGGCCAATATGAATGTACTTGTTGTCTAAGCCTGTAAATATCTCATGCAGATATCTGCTGCAAATACAGCAAAGATAAAATTAAGACAAAAAAAAGCCCCGCACAAACGGGGCTTTTTTGTATAGCAATAAAGACTCGACTTAGAAACCTTTGAATGGGTGCTCTGCTGTGTCTTTTTGTGCAACAACTGTAGCAGCTTTTGGCTCGTCTTTGATAGCACGCGCAATAGACTCTTTCACTGCTTTGTAGTTGTTCTCGTAGATTGCTTCATCACTCTTAGCTTCCCAGTGAATGAACACACCTACACAGATGAAGATATCATCAGCTTCGTCAGCTGGGATAGTTCCATCTTCAACGCTATCAGCAACTGCTTTAGCAACAGCAGCCTGAGCTGGGCCGAACATTTGTACTGCTTGTGTAGCGCCCTTGATAGTCACTTTGTTGAACATCATAGTGTTAGGCTTACAAGGAAGGTTTGGTGCTACTACTGCCAACAAAGTAGAAAAACCATCTTTGTTATTGACTAAACCGTTACAGAATGCTGTCTCAACTGCTGAA
>CAZKDD010000194.1:0-2861 GCA_964551535.1 uncultured Thiotrichales bacterium
CAACAGAGGTGAAGCGGTGGGTGTCATGGCGGCACAATCTATTGGTGAGCCCGGCACACAGTTGACTATGCGTACTTTCCATATTGGTGGTGCGGCCAGTCGTGCTGCGTCTACCAATAGCATAACGCCAAAATCGAAGGGCACTGTGCGTCTCCATAACATTAAGATAGTCAACCACAAAGATGGACATAATGTGGCCGTTTCACGTTCAGGCGAGTTGGGTATTGTTGATGAGCATGGGCGAGAGCGAGAGCGTTACAAGCTTCCTTACGGTGCCATCATTTCGGTAAATGAGGGTGATGCTATCGAGGCTGGTCAAGTGATTGCGAATTGGGATCCGCATACGCATCCGATCATCTCCGAAGTAGCCGGTAATGTGCAGTTAGTGGACTTTACTGATGGCGTTACAGTGACTAAACAGATAGATGAAGTTACTGGTTTAAGTTCTACTATTGTGGCTGATCCTAAGAGTCGACCAGCTGCGGGCAAAGATCTGCGACCCATGGTTAAGTTGCTTGACGCAAAGGGTAAAGAATTAACGCTGGCTGACACAGATATTCCTGCGCAGTATGTACTGCCAGCAGACGCCATTGTGAACTTGGTCGATGGGGCTGAAGTTGGCGTCGGTGATGTCATTGCACGTATTCCTCAAGAATCATCTAAGACCAGAGACATCACTGGTGGTCTTCCGCGAGTTGCTGACTTGTTCGAAGCGCGTAAGCCAAAAGAGCCTGCAGTATTAGCACAGAGTTCGGGTACGGTAAGCTTCGGTAAGGAAACCAAAGGTAAGCAACGTCTGGTAATTACTGACGAAAATGGTGAGGCAACTGAAGAGTTGATACCAAAGTGGCGTCATGTTGATGTGTTCGAAGGTGAGCATATCGAAAAGGGGGAAGTCGTAGTTGAGGGCGAACCTAATCCGCATGATATTTTACGTTTGAAGGGCGTGAGTGCTTTAGCTGAGTATCTTGTCAAAGAAATTCAAGATGTTTATAGGCTGCAGGGTGTGAAAATTAATGACAAACACATTGAAGTCATCACACGTCAAATGTTACGTAAAGTTGAAGTGGTTAATCCAGGTGACACTAATATGTTATGTGGTGAGCAAGTTGAAAGCGCTCGCATTTACGAAATTAATGAACAAATGGAGAGTAAAGGTAAACAACCAGCCACTTACGATCCAGTATTACTAGGTATTACAAAAGCTTCACTAGTGACTGAGTCGTTTATTTCTGCCGCCTCATTCCAGGAGACGACACGAGTATTGACTGAATCTGCTGTACGTGGAGCCAGCGATTTCTTGAGAGGACTCAAGGAAAATGTGATTGTCGGACGATTGATCCCCGCAGGAACTGGGCTGACATATCATCAGGAGCGACGTAAATCACGTCAAGAATTGAATGACTTACTGATACCTGAAGAAGTACTGAATACTGCCTCAGAGATATCTGTAGAGGTGTCAGATGAGCAAGAATCGGTAGAATCGACTGATAATGAGGCAAATTCATGAGCTTAGAGAGTCTGGATATCCTTGACAGGCTGAACCACAGCTCCTAAAATTCCGCCACCCTACGACAGGCCGCGAATATTCGACCTGTCGTTTATTTTTTTGAGAGATAACTAAACTTATGGCAACAATCAATCAGCTTGTACGCAAGCCGAGAAAACGAAAAATAGAAAAAAGCAATGTGCCAGCGTTGGATGCATGTCCACAGCGACGCGGTGTATGTACTCGTGTTTATACGACAACACCAAAGAAGCCGAACTCAGCATTAAGAAAAGTTGCTCGTGTGCGACTGACCAATGGTTTTGAAGTGTCTTCATACATCGGTGGTGAGGGACATAACCTACAAGAACACTCAGTGGTTTTGATACGTGGTGGTCGTGTAAAAGATTTACCCGGGGTTCGATATCATACAGTGCGAGGTAGTTTAGATACTCAAGGTGTGCAAAATCGAAAGCAAGGCCGTTCTAAGTACGGTGCTAAACGCCAAAAGTCATAATTAACATAAGCTAAATTTAATCAGAGCAATAGAATATGCCTAGACGTAGAGAAGTACCCAAACGCGAAATTCTCCCAGATCCAAAATTTGGAAGTGACGATGTCGCTAAATTCGTTAACATTATGATGGTCAGTGGCAAGAAATCTACTGCGGAAAGAATTCTCTATCAGGCCATTGATGAGATCGAGAACAAAAAAGGTCGTGATGGGCTGGAGGTATTTAACGAGGCTCTAGCCAAGGTGAAACCTCCTGTTGAGGTGAAATCACGTCGTGTAGGTGGTGCAACCTATCAAGTGCCTGTGGAAGTCAGACCCGTGCGTCAAGGTGCTCTTGCTATGCGCTGGATTGTTGACTCAGCTCGCAAGCGTAGTGAAAAATCTATGATCAACAAGCTCGCTGGCGAACTCATAGATGCTGCAGAGAACAAAGGCTCTGCCATTAAGAAAAGAGAAGACACCCTCAGAATGGCAGAAGCTAACAAGGCATTCTCACATTACCGTTGGTAATTTGATCACAATCAACTGAATCACAACTCATGGCACGTAAAACGCCCATCGAACGATATCGTAATATCGGAATTATGGCGCATATCGATGCCGGTAAGACCACCACGACAGAGCGTGTGCTTTTCTACACGGGTGTGTCACACAAGATTGGTGAAGTTCATGATGGTGCTGCCGTCATGGATTGGATGGAGCAGGAGCAAGAGCGAGGTATCACCATTACCTCTGCCGCCACTACCTGCTTTTGGTCAGGGATGGACCAACAATTCGATCAACATCGAATTAATATTATTGATACTCCTGGACACGTTGACTTCACCATCGAGGTTGAACGTTCTCTGCGAGTATTAGATGG
>CAZKDD010000195.1:0-2843 GCA_964551535.1 uncultured Thiotrichales bacterium
TGCAAATGGTAATATTCAATTAGGTCATCTACTCAATAAAGTTCTAAAAGATTTTGTTGTTCGTAGCCAGCATCAATTAGGAAAGCACTGTACCTATACCCCAGGATGGGATTGTCACGGACTTCCAATCGAACACAAAGTTATGGAGGCGCTAACAGACTCTGGCAAACTTAATAAGATCATCGACCTGCCTCGAGATCAACAAAAAATGATTATTCGTAACGAATGTTGCTCTTTTGCAAAAAAATACATCAAGCTACAAGCTAACCAAATGCAATCGTTACTTACCTTGGCTGAATATGATGCCCCTTATTTAACAATGAGTAAATTATTTGAATCTCAAACTATGATGGTTTTTGCTAAACTTATCTCCGAAGGAATTGTTTACAGACAACTTAAACCAGTTCACTGGTCTATTGCCAACCAAACAGCATTGGCTGATGCCGAACTAGAATATTATGATAAAAAAGATACATCTATATATGTTGCTTTTCCTGTAACTAATTCTAAAGAAAATTCGGATCGCTTAGGCCTAGAGTGCACTACTGTATCTTTTTTAATTTGGACAACAACACCCTGGACCTTACCTGCTAACCGAGCTATTGCAATTAATGAACGATTAGACTATGTTATCGCAGATATTAATAACCAGCACTATATTCTTGCTCGAAACTGTATTGAATCAATCCAAAATCAACAAGGTTGTACTATCACAGTTAAACATAGTATTTCTGCAGAAGATTTACGACAATTAACGTATGACCACCCCTTTATGGATCGAATAAACCCAGTGATTTTTGGCGATTTTGTAACGGATGATGATGGTACGGGCTTAGTTCATATTGCACCAGGCCATGGAACAGATGATTACTTAGCAGGGCTTCAGGCTGGACTCGATGTTTATTGTCCGGTACTAGCTGATGGCACATATGACGCTACTGTTCCTGATTGGATTCAAGGGAAATCTATCTGGGATGCCAATAAAATAATTATTGAAAAACTTAGCTCTTCAAAGCATTTATTTTATACCTATGAATTTAACCATTCTTACCCTCATGACTGGCGCTCTAAAACTCCGGTTATTTTTCGTGCTACTGAACAATGGTTTATTTCTGTTGATAAACCTTTAAATTCGTCACAGAAATCATTACGAGACTTAGCATTAAGTGCAATTGATAATGAGATTAATTTTGTTCCTCAATGGGGTAAAAATCGTTTGCGTGGGATGTTAGAATCTCGACCTGATTGGTGCATTTCTCGACAACGATCTTGGGGCCTCCCTATTCCGGCTTTTAAATCTGGTGATACCATATTACTAACCGAAAAAACTACAGCTCATATTGCTGATATTTTTGCACAGGAAGGTTCTGATGCATGGTTTAAAAAATCTGCCCAAGAACTATTAGCAGATTATGATATAGCTAATGACCCGGACTGCCCGGATTCCTTTGACAAAAAAAATGCTGAAAAATTATATGATATTTTTGATGTATGGTTTGAATCTGGCTCTTCTTGGCATGCTGTAATGCAACCTCAGCATGGCGAAACTCCCATAGATTTATATTTAGAAGGATCAGATCAACATCGTGGCTGGTTTCATTTATCACTTCTTACATGCTTAGGGGTTCATCAGCGTGCGCCTTACAAGCAATTACTCACTCATGGCTTTATTGTTGATAAAGAAGGTCGAAAAATGAGTAAGTCATTAGGAAATACGCTTGATGTTAGTGATATCTTAGCTCAGTATGGAGCAGAAGTAACCCGCTGGTGGGTAAGTTCCCTAAATTATGAAAATGATATTAAAGTGGATATGTCATTTTTTGATAATGCCTCAGAAACGTATCGAAAAATTCGTAATACGTTGCGATTTTTACTAAGTAATTTAACCCACTACACCCTACGTTCCAATGACGCTATCTGTTCAGACTTTAGTACATTATTTCCAGAAACATCTATTGAATCTTATGTCTTAGGAAAATTGAATTTTTATGAATCATCGATACATAAGGCTTATGATTCATTTCAATTTAAACAAGCACATCAACTCATATATGAATGTTGTACTGACTTATTGTCATCGTTTTACTGCGCTATAACCAAAGATACGCTATATTGCGATGCCCCACAGGCTACAAAGCGAGTTCGCATTCAAGTTACATATCAGATTATTCTTGAAAAACTAATTAGACTCATCTACCCCATTCTTCCTCATACCAGTGATGAAGCGTATCAATCATTATATCAAGATAAAACAGTAACGGTTCCACTAGCACCTTCATTTGACATTCCCGCCAGCCCATCTTTAGAGGCATGGAATCTTTTATTTTCTACACGCCAAGAAGCCCAAAAGATTCTTGAAAGCTATAAAGATAAGGGAATTGAAAATGCCTTAGATGCAGAGTTAATTTTGCCAGTATCTTTAAAACAATTTCAATCAGAATATTTAGATTTAACAGATATTTTTGGTGTTTCGCGTATTCAGTTTCATGATAATGAATTGATTGAAATTCGAGATTTACGTAATGAGCCACGCTGTGAGCGATCATGGAAACGTGATGAAACTGTTTCATTGCGGGATAATGATATGTATCTTTCCGATCGTGACTACAAGGTTTTAACTCAACTATCATGACCAAGCACTATGACATCTGTGGCATTGGCAATGCCTTGGTTGATCAGCAATACAATGTTTCATTTGAATTACTTAAACAGTTAAAGTTAACGCATGGCCAGATGAGTCTGGCTACCAAAGAGGAACAAGAACGTCTCATTGATTTTCTTGATCACAAACAAATCCCTTCTATTTCTAGCTGTGGAGGCTCGGCAACAAATACCCTTGTTGC
>CAZKDD010000196.1:0-2827 GCA_964551535.1 uncultured Thiotrichales bacterium
ACGTCATGCTGCCAATGTTGGCATTACTAAGCACTTAAGTCCGCATACCTTAAGACATGCTTTCGCAACACATTTGTTAAATCACGGTGCAGACCTGAGGGTAGTGCAATTATTACTGGGTCATAGTGACTTATCCACGACTCAAGTGTATACGCATATTGCTCAGGCGCGTTTACGGGAGATACATCAAAAACATCATCCGCGCGGTTAGCAGCAAATACACGGGTCGTATCGCACTAATCTATATGCTTATTAGTAGTATACACAGTACAATGAGTGTCGGTTTAGGTATGCTATGGATGTGATAGATTGCCTTAAGCTTCAAGTTACCATGAATTTAGGAACACAACATGTTTAGAAAATATAGTCCTTTGCTTATTTCATTATGTGCAGTCATTTGCTATGCCACTGTTTTTGCCGATGATCATTCAGCTCCGCAATCAGCACAAGTGGTTGAGCATAGTAATTTAGACGCCATGGTGGGTGAGATGGATGAGGCCATGTTGCACAATGCGCAGGTGATTGAATCGTTAAGAGAGAAGCTCATTGAAATTTCTCCAGTGAATGTGCCAGATGAAATTAAGCTGTCACCAATTAAAGATGTCTATGAGGTCTACTATGGCACGGATATCTTGTATATATCTGCTGATGGGCGTTATGTCTTGCAGGGTCAAATGATCGATCTTGACGATGGTAGAAAAAATCTGACTAAAAACGCTTCGGCCAATGCGAGAAAAAAATATTTAACCGAAGTGATGGCGCAAGAGTCAGTGAGTTTTGGACCGGAGAATGCTCGCCACACGGTGACTGTTTTCACAGATATAGATTGTGGATATTGTCGCAAGCTACATGCTGAAATCGATCAATACGCAGCCAATGGTATTAAAGTGAATTATCTATTATTTCCAAGAAATGGTTTGAATACTCCAAGTTATACCAAGGCGGTTAATGTGTGGTGCAGTGCTGATCGAAAAATTGCACTGACTAGCGCTAAGCTGGGGGAAGAGTTAGAGTCGCTCGATTGTGATAATCCGATTGCTGAGCATTTTCAGATAGGGCGTAAAATTGGTGTCAACGGTACGCCAGCCATTCTTACACAAGAGGGTGAATTGTTACCTGGCTATCTACCGGCAGATAAGCTGCTGCAACAGTTAAATCAGTAATCATATTGTCGCTCAGTCGATACTTACATCTACTAGTGCAGGTAAACGCGTAAATATGATGGAACAGCGAATACTATGATGTGGGTAGATGGCCGCTATGGCAGCTTGGTAACGTCGTAGTTGTGCAGAATGTTTTTGTGCTTCTTGTTGTAGTTGTTGCGGGTCTATGCTTTGTTGAGTTTTGTAGTCTATGATCCATGCAGTTTGCGGAGATATGATAAGACGGTCGATGACATTGATCTGTCCATTGTGTGCGCAAGAAAATTCATTATAGGCTTGTTGATCCGGTTCAATATCGAAAACTTTTGCAATGCTATGGTCGTTGATGCACGCAAGAGCCTGTTGTTTGAGGGTGGTAAATAACGCTCGACCGAGTTTGAGCTGAGTGTCAATCTGAATCTGATTTAAGAGTGCGGTATCGTCATAGGCTTGGGTCGATAATAGCTCTAATATCTTATGTACGATGACGCCATCCTGACTGGCTTGCTGTGCAATTTCACTTTGTTGAGTAGCTATATCACTGACTGTATCAATCGGCAGACTCTGAAACAATCGCTCGTCAAACTCAATATCAGCACTAGGCGGTTGTGAGTCAGTGCCTGATGTTATCTGTTCGGCGTGCCCATAACTTTGATAATAACCTTGATCCGCTTGTATATCTAAAGCGCTACAAATATCTCGGTGCCAATTGTGTGCGCTATTTTTTTCACTGTCTGAACCACTGATAATTAATATTTGCTTGGCACGTGTCATTGCCACATAGAGAAGCTGACTATCTTCATTATCATCTTGTTGCGATGCTTGAAGGTAGTTAATGACTGACTGACTTAGTGTGCTTGGTTTTGTCGTTAGCATGATGCTAATCGGGTGGGAGGATTGCACAGGCCAATTTACCTGCGCTTTGAATTGATCACTGCGACTAGCTGACGGACCGCAGTCGGCCATGATGACAATCGGCGCTTCTAAGCCTTTAGCCATATGTACCGTCATAATTGAGACGCAATCTTGAGTTTGCTCTGCTTGTATTAGTGTTTCCGGATTGATTTCTCGGATACGGCTTAAAAATCTATCGATATTCGAGTAGCGACCACTGTCGAGCGCTAAGCATTGATGCAAAAATTGCTCAAGCCGTGCAATCACTTGGCTGCTATTTTGCTCGCCACAAGCTGAGCGATATCGGTTGAAGATGTCCAATTCCCTATAGATAGTATTCATCAGGTCATGCACGGGTAATTGATCAGCGGCAATTTGCCACTGTATCAACCTATCCTTAGCATAGTGAAATGGATGATTGGTTGGATGACAGCTGGCCTGATGTCTGAGTTTGTCCATCCATCGATCTTGCTCATTAAGTTTTAATTCAATCAACTGCTGATCACTGATAGAGAATAATGGTGATTTCAAAACATGCACTAGCTTATGATCATCATGAGGGTTGATGAGTATTTCTAGCAGTGCCAGTAAGTCTTTTATTTCTAAATAGTCTAATAGCTTATTGCTGTCATGACTAAACAAGGGAATGCCACGGTTACTGAGACCTTGTTTAAGTTCTTCTAGATGTGAGCGGGTTTTGACTAGGATCAAAATATCACTGTATTGAGCTGCCCTAGGTTGCTGGCCATCTGTGATGATGGTTGGCAAATTAATAAGAGTTTCAATTTCAT
>CAZKDD010000197.1:0-2822 GCA_964551535.1 uncultured Thiotrichales bacterium
GCAGCATACCGTAAAGTCGCGCAGCATTAGTTGATGATAAAGCAACAAATTGATTTATAGAGATTCTGTCTTTCAACACACCTTCTGAAAACATTAAGGGAAGCCGCATCTCGATCCCTGGCATTCCATTGGCGAAGCCACGAAAGTCAACCTCACGACCATTGGAAAATTTCCCGCTTTCATCAAATCGGTACGGAGCATGATCCGAAGACACAACATTAAATGTTCCACCAGCTATGTGGCGCCAAAGTGCCTCTTGTGTAGCAACATCGCGCAGCGGTGGTGAACAAATGTATTTTGCGCCATCAAGATTTGGACGATTAAGATCTTCTCGTGTCAGAAAAATATATTGAGGACAAGTTTCACTAAAAACATAGGCGCCATCCATTCGTGCTTTTGCAACCAGTTCAGCACCAGCCGGTGTTGAGACATGAACGATCATTAAAGGCGCATTAGCAAGTTTTGATAGGCTAATAGCTCTGTTAATAGCTTCTTCTTCCGCAATACCGGGTCGTGCGGGCGCATGAAAGCGCGGTTCAACGTAACCAGCCTCTGTCAATGCGTTTGACATCCAAGTTAGCATATCATGGTTCTCAGCATGCACCATCGTCAGTCCACCGTGACGTCGCGCGACCGTTAGAATATCAAGAAATTGAGCATCGCTTACTCTTGTCGCGTAAGTCATAAACACTTTAAATGACGTAATTCCCCGTTCAAAAGCAGATGGCAACTCATCGAGAACATCTCTATTTGGATCTGTAATGATCAGGTGATACGAATAATCGATCACGGATTTAGTGTCTGAACGCCGATCGTATTCATCAATGGTGTCCGAAATGCTTTCACCTTTTTTCTGCGCAGCAAACGGCACAAATGAAGAATTGCCTCCAAAGGCTGCTGATATTGAGCCAGTTTCATAATCGTCGGATGTCATAACGCCCATGCCACTCTCTTGAGCGATATGGCAATGTGCTTCAATGCCGCCTGGCATTACTAATTTTTTATCAGCGTTTATCTCATCATAACCTTCAAGGCTTTCACCCAAAGTTACAATTTTCTCTCCGTTGATGCCAATGTCTGCAATAAACGTTTCGCTAGCAGTTACTAATGTACCACCTTTAATTACCAAGTCATGCTTCATGATTGTGCCCCCTATACTGACTTAATCAGACCACCGTCACAGCGAATTAAACTGCCAGTAATATATCCGGCACAATCGCTGCAAATAAAAGCAGCTGTATCAGCGAACTCTTCAACTCTGCCGTAGCGACCAACTGGAATAATTGCTTTACTTGCCTGCCTTACGCTTTCCAGTGTTTGACCCGTATTATCAGCAACAGTCTGATCAAGTTCGTCAATGCGCGTCGTATGTATTCTGCCCGGTAAAAGCATGTTTACCGTGATGCCGCTGCCAGCCAAGTCATTTGATAAAGATTTTGTCCAACCGACAAGTGCCGAACGCACAACATTCGATATACCAAGGGTAGGGATTGGCTGAATGACCCCTGAAGAGCCAATTGCCAAAATTCTACCCCAACCAGCTAATTTCATGTCCGGGATGAGTTTAGATGCTAGCTCTATTATGCGAACAACCATAATTTCAAATTGTTTTGTTAGAGAATATGGATCTGCGTTGGAAATAATGCCAGGTGGTGGACCCCCAGTATTGGCGACAAAAATATCAATTTGCCCAAGCATTTCTTTTACAGCCAATTGAATTGTATTTACTGAACTAGGATCAACCAAGTCAGCTATCACGAAGTCTGCCTTGCCACCTGAAGCTTTAATTTCATCTGCTATATCTCTCAGTCTATCTTTATTTCTTCCCGTCAGCAAAACGTGTACGCCTTCCGAAGCTAGTGACTTTGCAATCCCTTCGCCCAAGCCTCTACTTGATGACATCACTAACGCTCTTTTTTCCTTTAATCTGAGGTCCATTAAAGCAATTCCTTCAATTTAATTTCTAGGCGGTCCATAAGCCGAGTAAGTTCACTGTGATCTAATTCTGTTAAAGATGGACCAGGTGATCTTACCTTTGATGATTTGAGTAATCCACGCCGGTGAAGGATTTCTTTTCTGATCGCCAGACCTAAACCTAACTGTTGCTCGTATCTGACCATCGGCAGGTATGCATCAAATAAGTCCTCAGCTTGGTCAACTTTACCTGATTTATGTAAGTCAACAACTTGAACAAGCATCTCAGGATATGCAAATCCTGTCATAGCCCCATCAGCACCTCTTTGTAATTCCTGGGGTAGAAATAAAGCGGCATTCCCAACCAATATAGACATGCGAGGAGTGGAGCCTGTGTCGGACTCTGTCCGCACCCGCGATAGCTTTGTTAATCCTGGCCAATCCTCATGCTTTAGCATGACAATTTGTTCATTTTCTCTCGTCAATTTCAGAATAGTTTCAACCGAGAACTGAACGCCAGTCGTTTGAGGGTAATCTTGTAAACATATAGGAATTTGAGAACCTAACGTTTCACATACCTGTTTAAAATATTGGTTGAGTTTCGTCTCTGTACCCAGTCCAGGCATTGGAGCAACCATCACTCCTGCCGCACCAGAATCCATGACTGAATGCGAAAGACGCTTCATGTTGTCAAGGCTTGCACCTGAAACTCCAACGACAATCGGTACACGCCCACTAACACGGTTAATTATATGCTTGCCAAATCTTAATGACTCGTCAGCAGTGAGTTTTTGGGCCTCTCCCATAATACCAAGTATAGTCATACCAGAAACACCACTTTCGAGGTAAAAATCCACTAATCTATCCGTACTTGATAGATCTAATTCACCATCTTCTGCGAAAGGTGT
>CAZKDD010000198.1:0-2742 GCA_964551535.1 uncultured Thiotrichales bacterium
AAATAAGATAAAAACATCCTGCTTTTAACCAGTTTTGGAAATGCCTAAAAATACGAGTGTAATGGATCTCAGGTTCACCATTTAAATCGTGATGTTTCAGGGGACCTGGGCAGCTATAAAATTTTCAATTGACTGATTATATTAAATAATTTATCCTTTACGCCCTTTTTTAAGTCAACTGATACATATGGGCGCAATCAAAGATTCAATGAAAATCATTGAGATGTCAGAGCAAGAAATCGATGCGCTCAAGGCAATCATTGATGAATTGGATTTATCTGATGAAGACAAGGCGGCCATTACCTACGGTTTGAATTTAATAGTCTGGCTACCCAAGCTAATCTTAGAACAGAGGATCTCACTTCATAGGCTACAGTTGATGCTATTTGGCAAAGCGGCTCCGACTAAAAAATCCAAGAATGGCAATGATAATAAAACTGGTAACAATCAAAAGTCAGAAGATGCCAAGTCTTCTACAGACAATGAAGAATCAGCCAATGATGAAGATTTAGATATCGCAGCGACTTTAGATTTAGATGGTGAACCACAAACATCAGGACGCACAGGCAGAAAGCCTCATACGGATTATAAAGCGACTGACCACTATGTTCCTCATGAATGGCTAAAGTCTGGTGCCCCATGTCCAGAAAAGTGCGGTGGCAAAGTATATGATTTTGAGCCCCAGACAATTATCCGTATTAATGGCCAAATGGATGCTTGTGCCAATCGCTACATAATTGAAACCAAACGCTGCAATCTATGTGGTGAACTATTTAGACCAGAACTGCCAGAGCATATTGGCGATGACAAATATGATACTAAGTTTAAAGCGCAGCTAGCCGTGCAAAAATACTTTATGGGCACGCCGTCGTATCGACAAGCATTTTTCCAATCCAGCATTAATATTCCAGTGCCCCATACGACTCAGTGGTATTTAAATGAAGATGTTGCAGGTTGCGCTATACCCATCTTTAATTTGTTATGTAAGTTAGCAGCCAATAATAACTTACTTCATATTGATGACACCCACTTAAAGATTATTGATGAAATCATTGATAACAGAAACAAACCTGATAAAAAGCGCAGAGGTATGTTCACTACAGGTATATTGGCAAAGTTTAGTACGCATAAGATAATTCTGTACTTTAATGGTACTGACCATGCAGGAGAAAATCTGGATGCGCTTTTAAAACATAGAACCATAAATGAGCCGATAATCATTATGAGTGATGCCTTAAGTCGTAATATACCGTGCTACAAAAATATCATTAGTTGCTTCTGTCTCAGCCATGGCTATCGCAAGTTTGAAGATATTAAATCGTTTTATACCGTCCCATGTGAAAAGGTGGTTAACATGATATCTGAGGTCTACAAAATCGATTACCAAACGACTGACATGACTGACTATGAGCGATTAAAACACCATCAAAAGCTGAGCAAACCAATTATGGATAAACTGTATGAGTATCTGCACTATTTGATGGATGAAAAACTGGTAGAACCAAATGATGATTTAGGCAGAGCTATCAATTACATGATTAACCACCGCCACGAATTAACTCAGTTCCTAAGAGTCGAGGGCGTGCCACTCGACAATAACGCGCTAGAGCAGTGTTTAAAAATACCCATCAGACACCGCAAAAACTCAATGTTTTACAAAACCAAATACGGTGCATCTATTGGCGGCATACTAACAAGCGTGATTTACACATGCATATTGTCAGGCATCAACCCAATTGAATACCTAACAATGTTGCAGGAAAATAGAGAACAAATTATTAAAGAGCCAAGTGCTTATTTACCCTGGATCTACCAGGATACTTTATCAGAGTCTATTGCTGCCTGATTAACTGGCTTCCAATCATCAGGGATAGCCGCTTTTTCTGGGTTGCCTTGAGCAAGTAAAATCATCAGTTCACTTGCTCTAATCGATACAGTTTTATCAATTGATTTTGGCCACCAAGCGAGCTTGCCTTCGCTAAATCGCTTTTGACATAGCCAAAATCCGCTAGCATCATACACCAGCAACTTAACGGATGTACGAGCTCGATTTGTAAAGGCAAAGACTGTTCCGCTAAAGGGGTTCAATTCCAAATGGTTTAAGCACAGACCTTTTAGGCCGCATATTCCTTTACGGAAATCCACAGGCTCAACTGCCAATAGTAATCTGTGTTGCGGTGTTAACTGTAACATTAGCTGCCAACGAAACTTGGAATTAAAGTCGTTATAACCGATATTGGCAGTGCATTTATTTTTAGCACACTACCACAAGGCCGCTTTAGCTCAATATCGCACTTCTGATCATGGTTATTTTCAACAGCTGGTTGATGGATTTTAACTTCACTTGTTGTGCAGGATACTGCCTCAACAAAACTAACCGACTGTTCTATGACATTCTGCTTTAACTGCGAGTGACTTAACCCCAGTGATCGACTGACCATAGAAATTGGGTACTCATCAAGTAAAGGCTTAACCATCTCCCACAGATAAATAGGGATCTTCCCAACTTTAGGCCGACTATCTCGCCACTCTTGAAATGCTTGCTTAACAATATCTAATTGAGCTGGGGTTGTTGTATTCATTTACTGCCTCACTTATTGGTTATTGAGGCATAGATCATAGCTGGGCGAGGTGTATATAGTTACGCAGGTTTATCGAAAGGACAGCTTCTTCTATGCCATGATCAATCGCATTTCTGATGATATGGAGTAATGGATCTTTTAAATGTTCAAGAATACTTTT
>CAZKDD010000199.1:0-2741 GCA_964551535.1 uncultured Thiotrichales bacterium
TTCAAATAACAGCATTCATCAGATGCGAGCAGCTGATTGATATGATGATATAAACGTCTTTCTTGCGGTGATAATAAACCCTGAACACCGTCATAACGAGGCGATTTGATTTTAATTTTTTCTCGCTGACTGCCCTTAATAATCAAAGCCAGCGCAGACAAGATTATCATTAATGCAATAATTTCCATTATTAATTAAAATGTAATTGATTTATACAATTACATTGTTCACTAATCGTCAGCGATGTGCAATGCGATTTAACACATGCATGCACTATTCTATATATCTACTGACAACTGACTGGAAATTGATAATCTCTTATTGGAGTTTGCATGCGCATAATCGCTTGTGATTCAATGGGGACACGATCATTTTCAAAACATTGCTGGGCAAACTTGCCTAGACTTGGGGGCTTATAGTTTGGGATAGGATCAGGATCGTTATTAATCTCTTTTAAAAGCATCAGCCGCTGAATAATTCTCGAGTAAAATGGCACAATTATTTTGTGACAATAGGTGACGCGAATTTTGAGAAGATTGGCATCTTGAATGCTCATCCCTTGCTTCAATTGGGCTGAACGATAGCGTAGGTGATCATTTGGAATGTAATTGCGATAATCATTGCCCGCATCAGAGGCCGGCAACCAATGGGGAGAGTTTCTTGGAGGATTGATCCTTTCTACACAGATCACATCTTCTTGATCGATTAAATCAAGGTATTTAGTCTGAGATTTTTGATAGCGTTCATGTTGACTGTAACCGTCAGATGAAACTAATGAACCCAGTGATCTTGCTAATGCATAGTCAATAGCTTTAGGTGAACCATAATTTAAAGATGCTGCACGTGCTGCCTCAAAAGTGGCATAGTTAAGCACAGTCTTTGCGTTATATAACAAGCCAAATTGGATAATGCCGAACAACAATAACAAAGTAACAAACATCACAATCAATGTTTCCACCATGGCTTGACCTGACCATTGCTTTTTCATGCGATATGCTTATTTTTGATTAAGCGCTTTAAGAGTATCTTGCGAATATCGTTCAGCCTTGTCATATAAAGGATCAGTCTGAGGCGTATGAATTAACATCTGCGTCCATGTATTAGCACTCTGTCGCAACTGCATAACCCCCATGTTATGCCACGCTTTGCTCATGGTTGGATCGAAAAATACCGCTTTACGATAAGCTGTGATTGCCTCATCTGGTTGTTGTAAGTATGAATAACAATTACCCAATCTAAACCAAATATAAGGATCCTTATCGAGGTAAGTTTGTACTTCTTGGTAACGACTAATCGCTAATTCGTATTCTTTTGCCTCATAGGCCGCATGAGCTTGTGCTTGTAATTGCTGGAGATCATTTAGCGCCGGCTTGGTTTGGGTGACAACGCAGCCACTTAACATAAAACTGATCATCGACACTAGTAATAACACTTTAATCGCATTCATGATTTTCACCATCTAATAAATCTTTTAAGTAGACACCTGATGTTCCCAAACTATACTCATACCTAGCTGTAGATTGAATCGCTGAATGGTACCTGCAGATACTTCAAGCACTGATCTGGCCGACCAACAGCCTGATGTTCTTCGCGGCACACATTGATTGACGAGTTTTATAATCTGCATAGAACGATTCAGGTAAATTAAATCCAGAGCATAGCTCATACCAAAAGTATGTACGGAGTTGCATGGTGTTATCCATAGCGCCTCATCATTTTGTAGCTCGGGCATTGCGAGTAGACCACGACTTCGCTCCCACCATGTTTCAGTCAAGCAAGTTTTCAACACATGCTCACACAAATCGTCATCGCTCTGTGAGAATCGACATATGCCTGTACGCATAATGTGTCTACATATCCAGAAATTTCATCGCGATTGGAAAACCTAACACAATGAAAGTGACTGGAAAAATAAACATAATCAGTGGGAATATAAGTTTAACCGGTGCTTCCATTGCGACTTTCTCAGCACGTTGGAAACGCTCAGTACGACGTTGTTCTGACTGAATACGCAGTGCGGTAGCCATACTCGAGCCCATTTTTTCTGCCTGCACCATGGCATTCACAAAGGTATTCACATCGGCAATATCTAAACGTTCTGCCATGCGTTTAAGCGCCTCCGAACGAGTTACACCAGAGCGCAAATCACGCATGACAATGCCAAATTCATTACGCAATGGACTATCCGGACCTTTATTCATCGCTTGTTGTAAAGCCCCTGACAGATTAAGTCCTGCCTCCACGGCCATAGTGGTAAAATCTAAGAACACTGGCAATGCTCTTATCACCGCCGCTTCGCGCTTTTTACGTGTATCAGACAACCACACTAACGGGAACATGTAACCACCTAGGGCAGCTAACAGGATAATCAAAAGAGCACCTGAAGTATTGAGTGAAACAATGACAATAATACTAAAGAAAGCAAAAATGAAGCCAGATACATAACGTAGAGCAACAAATTGTTCAGCTGTGAGAATATATCTCACACCTGTGGTTTGTAATTTCTTCTCAATATCATCTAGCACTTTATTAGTATAGAAATTTTCCACTAATATTGAGGTCATGAGTATCATTGGCCAAGCAATCTTCAAGCCACCCGGCAATGGATCCATATGAGTGCGGTCATCTTCGATCACTTCAGGTAAATATTTATTTACCGCATATATGAACAAACTCAAACCTGCGCCTACACAGAGAATGCTGATGTGGTAAAAACTATCTAGGGCAAAATCAAACATCGA
>CAZKDD010000200.1:0-2683 GCA_964551535.1 uncultured Thiotrichales bacterium
TGTTTCGATTAATTTATTAAGTATTAGTTATGAAGTTAAGATTATCATTATTAGGGTTAGTATCTGTCGCATTAACAGCAAATGCTGAGGATCTTCAGACAAGTAAAATTAATGTGTTTAGCCCAGGACCACTGCCATCCATTGGAATATCAACCGATATTATTCCAGGTTCAGTACAAGTTATTAAATCTACCGACGTTGAGCAGCAGTCTGGTGTGTCACATGCTGATTATTTAATAAATAACACACAAGGTTTTTCAATCACTGAAGTTGGCGGAAACCCATGGCAGCCAGATGTTCAATTCAGAGGTTATTCTGCTGGTTCAATTATGGGAAATCCTATTGGATTATCAATTTATGTTGATGGCGTTCGAGAGAACCAACCATTCAGTGATGTTATGTTATGGGATACGGTTCCGATGTGGGCGATATCAGGTACTCAGGTCGTTGCGGGATCAAATCCAATATACGGCTTAAATACTCTTGGTGGTGCAATTGCCTTCCAAACAAAGAACGGTAAAATTTTTAACAAGGGTCGAATTAGCGCAACTGCAGGATCATGGGATAGAGCCTCTGGACTAATAGAATATGGTGGCGTTTTGGAAGGCTCTGATATTGATTACTACCTTGGCTACCAACATTCATCAGAAAATGGTTGGCGTGACTACTCACCATCTCATTTAAATCAAGCGTTTGGTAAGATCGGAAAAGATTTTGAGAATGGACGATTGGAGTTAAGTTATACAGGCGCCCATAACAATCTGACAGGTAATGGATTAGCGCCAAAATATTTTTTAGGCGCAGATAACTCTGGTGTGAATACCGTTCCCGATTTAACTGAAAACAGATACAACAAATTTAACCTTGCACTTACACAGTTTATTGATGAAGATACCATGTTTTCTGCTAATGCCTACTACGTGCAATCTAATCGTTATACATTAAACGGTGACGCGGAGATGAGTTATGATGCCGATGACGCTACTTTTGCAGGCGGTTCTGGGGATATTGATTATTTTGTAACGTATGGTGAGCTTGAGACTAGTCCTGATGGGGCGGAAGGGGAAGTTAACTTAACCAAAACCAAACAAGATAAGTATGGTATCTCAGGACAATTTACTTTCTCAAAAGATCTATTTGGTAAACCTAATCATCTAGTAGTCGGTGCTCAGGCTGAAACATCACTCATTAGTTTCAATCAGCATTCTGTAGAAGAGCTGACGATATTATCTTCTAGAGTGATTGATTTTGATAAGACGGCAGCAAGAACAGAGAGTACAAATTTATCAGGAAGAACAAAGACGTTTGGTTTGTATGGTGTAAATACCATCTCGTTAACCGAGCAATTTCATTTAACAGGCGGCGCACGTTGGAATTACACCGAAGTAGATAACTCAGATCGATTGAATGGTGACTCTGCGGCAAATACGCTGACAGCAACTCAAAGTTGGTCAAGAATTAATCCGACCATTGGATTAACTTATAAGCCAACTGATAATTACTCTACTTATGTATCTTACAGTGAATCAAATCGAGCACCAACATCTATTGAATTGGGATGTTCAAATCCAAATGCAGCATGTCTATTACCCACACAGATGGCCGATGATCCACCGCTTGATGATGTCGTTTCAAAAACCTATGAGGTTGGAGCTAGAGGAAAGGTGTCTGAAAATATTCAGTGGAATGCGGCGATCTATCATGCCATGAACCATGATGACCTTATGTTTGTATCATCAAACGCTGTGAATGGTCTAGGTTACTTTGATAATATTGGAAGAACTCAGCGTGACGGTCTAGATTTAGGCATCTCTGGTAGCTCATTACCTCTTTCGTTCTTATCTGAGTCGACGCAGAATAAATTAAGTTGGAATGCATCTTATGGCTTAACACACGCCACTTATGACTCTGATCTAACATTAACATCACCTGCCAACTCATCTGCTGTTACCTCAGATACCTCATACTCTCTAATTGATGATGATGAAGAATTTTATACAGAAGCAGTTGCTAATGGAGATATTGCTGATGGTGATGAGATTGCAGTTAAAAATGATGTGATTAATATAAAAAAAGGAGATCAGTTAGCTAATCTTCCTATGCATCGACTGAAGTTAAGATTAAATTATGCAGCTACTGATAAATTTAGAATTGGTGCAAGCGCGATTGGTTTTTCAAAAGCTTATGCAATGGGAAATGAAAACCAAAAACACAATGGCGATGGTGAAGTGCCGGGTTATGTTCTTGTGAATTTGGATGCTACATATGTACCAGCAAAAAATTGGACGGTAGCTCTTAAAGCAATCAATATTTTTGATAAAAATTACTACACAGGTGGTCGTCTTATTCAGAATGCATTCACTGGTGTAGAAAACAATACAAGAGCTAACCCATTTAGCGGAATGGGTGTGATGCCAGGTTCACCACAGGCGGCCTGGTTAACAGTCACATATGACTTCAAATAAAAAAAGGGCGTTAGCCCTTTTTTTTCGCCTAGAGTAAAATTGACTTATGAGTCTTAAACTAAGATTAATCTTAATTGTTAACCTTCTTTTATTCATAGCCATTTTTATAGGTTTCTTTTCTGTCGTCTTTACCTCTAAAAATGCCGTTAGGTCTGAAATTGAATCTTCACTCAAGCTTGCGGAATTCTCTATTAAAACAGGCATTCAAAAAAATCCTG
>CAZKDD010000201.1:0-2652 GCA_964551535.1 uncultured Thiotrichales bacterium
AAAATCACGCAATGCATCAGTTAAGCCCGTCCTGAAACCATTGACATGGGTGCCGCCTTGGACGGTAGGAATTAAGTTAACATAACTTTCAGCCACCCAGTCACTGCCCTCTTCTACCCACATCAAGGCCCAATCTGCGGTTTCATTATCATTTGCAAAATGACCAACAATGGGTTGACTGGGAAGCAGGGTCATTCCTTCCAAGCTTTGCGTAAGATAATCACCCATACCAGCGTCATAACACCACTCTAGGGTTTCTTTTTTACTTTCATCCGTAAATTTGATCTTAAGCCCCGGGCATAGCACCGCCTTCGCGCGCAGAAGATGAGTCAATCTTGGAATTGAAAACTGCAAACTATCGAAATACTGTTTGTCAGGCCAAAATCTCAACGTGGTACCGGTATTACGCTTACCTACTTTACCTACCAATTTCAGATCCTGATGTTTTTCGCCACCGGCAAAGCTCATCGCATACTCTTTACCGTCACGGCGCACAGACACCTGTAAATGCTTTGATAAAGCATTGACAACAGACACACCCACACCATGTAAGCCACCGGAAAACTGATAGTTTTTATTAGAAAATTTTCCGCCTGCGTGCAGGGTACTCAAAATCACCTCTACCCCTGGCTTGTTTTGCTCTGGATGCGTATCAACAGGCATTCCACGCCCATCATCGCTGACTTCCAAAGAGCCATCTTTGTATAAATTCACGGTAATGCAGTGGGCATGACCCGCCATGGCCTCATCGACGCTATTATCAATTATCTCTTGTGCTAAATGATTTGGACGTGCAGTATCGGTATACATGCCTGGACGTTTGCGCACAGGATCAAGGCCACTGAGTACTTCAATCGCGGCCGCATCATATTGTTTAGACATGGATTTGAATTCTTATAATTGAGTAAATGAGTTAGGACTAGCAGGTATTCTATCTGAATAATTCAAACAATGACTACCCACCTCCAACTATCCACGCATCCACAAAAAAACATCAATGTATTTGCGTCTGCTGGCTCAGGCAAAACTTATCTTCTAATTACACGTATTTGTCGCCTCCTCATTCATGGCGCCGAACCTCAGCAAATTCTCGCCATCACTTTTACTCGTAAAAGCGCTGCTGAAATGAAACATCGCCTATTCGAACGACTGGCTCACTGGGCCATGATGGATGATGCCGCACTGCATGAAGAACTCGAGCGCTTTGAACATCAGGTCGATCAAAAGTTACTCAACCGCGCTCGACGATTGTATGAAAAATGCTTATTTTCTGATCAAGCTATACGCATAAGCACGTTTCATTCCTTCTGCGAAGAAGTCATTCGCGCGTTCCCATTAGAGAGTGAGCTGCCCAACGCCTTCGATCTAACCGAGCATACCCAGCCGATTCTGCAACAAGCCTGGCAGCGTCTATTGCAACAGAGCGAACGCGACCCAATGCTGGCCGAGACGATGATAACGCTCTATCGCTCATGTAATGGCCCTCAAGCCACGCGCACAGCATTGCTTTGCTTATTAGATCAACGCAATGCTTGGCGCGCTATGTGTCACTCTAATGGTGACAACCTATCCACACGGAGTGCATCTTATGCGGAATTTTGCTACCAACGTTTAATCGATCAACTTGAGCATCAGCCTGACAGCGATCAAAACTGGCTATATGAGTCTTTTGCCATTGCGTCTTTAGAGAAAATGATGCATTTATTGATGCATGAGCAAAGCAGTTCAACGCATAAAAAGATGGCTGCTGATATCGCAAATTATTGTCAGCAATCTCACGCTGAACCCGCGCATAAATTTTCTTTATTAAGAAAAATTTTCTTAACCCAAGAGGATCAAGCACGTAGTTTTAAAGTCAGTAAAAAATGGCAACAATCTTTATCCAATGAGGATTATGATTTTCTCATTAACACCTATGCGCAATTTAGCACGGCCTGTGCGAGCATTGTTGATCAACAAAAACATCAGCACTTATTAGAGCTCAATCAAGCTTGGTTTAAAGCCGGTGAAGTGCTGCTAGATATTTATCAAACCCTCAAATATCAACAAGGGGTTGTCGACTTTGATGATCTAGAATGGGAAACCTACCGATTACTGCAATCAGAATTCAATGTAGAGTGGATTCAGTACAAACTAGGACAGCGTATTCAGCATTTTCTAGTCGATGAATTTCAAGACACAAGCTCAATACAATGGCAGCTGTTAAAGCCCCTAATTGTGTCCTCACAAGAACAGCATGGTGATGAAGATAACAGCTTATTTCTGGTCGGCGATATCAAACAATCTATTTATCGTTTCCGAGGCGCTAACCCAGAGATTCAGTCTTTAGTCTCCGCTTGGTCACAGCAGCATCTGCAAAGCCACGAATTAAGCAATGATCACTCTTGGCGCTCCTCACCAGCCATTATCAACTTTGTGAACAGCGTATTCTCAAGCTCTCACTTTGAGACACGCATCCATGGTTTCAATCATCATAGCTGTGAACAACAGCAACTATGGGGCTATGTGAAAGTATTACCACTGATCCCCTGTGCACCTAAGTCGCAGGCTATCGAGTTTAGAAATCCATTAACGGATGCCAGAGGACAAAAATCATTCAGCAGCTACACCCTCGAAGGTAGTCAAATCGCTGATGAAATTGAAACTCTTATT
>CAZKDD010000202.1:0-2648 GCA_964551535.1 uncultured Thiotrichales bacterium
CATCGTCGATACCATTGCCGACCTCGGTTATGACACCAGCAAGATAGAGCAGGTTGTGCAATGGAATCCTGCTCAGAGCGAGCCAGATCTCGATGGTGTACCAGATGATCAAAGATTCGCTTACATCAAGTACGATTGATACATCACTGCTCACTTGTTAGACGCGAACAATAGAGGCTAAATAATAGCCGCAAATTTTTTTTCGATGTTTGCTAAGAAAAGTTTACCAACGCTAAGGCAAAACCGAATTTTAAGATGATTAACCGGCTTGGTCGATGAGTTTGATCACTTGCTGTTGCAGCACTGAAAATGGCGTGCGCGGCAAAATAATACTGCCGATCTCCCCATGTTTATCGATTAAAAATAAATTAGCATTATGCTCAACCTGATAGTTGTTGCTAGCAAGGTCACCTTTGAATGATACCGTTGCGTTATATTGCTCAAGCACTTTGTTAATGTCCGCGCTAGTGCCCGTCAGGCCTATCATATTCTCGTTGAAATAGCGCACATAACTCTCTAATTTTTCGAGAGTATCTCGCTGTGGATCAACACTAATAAAAAGCACTTTCACTTCCTTAGCACGATCTTTCAGGCTCACCATTAAGCGTTGGATGTCCATGAGCGTATTGGGACACACATCTGGACAATGAGTAAACCCAAAGAATATGACCCCTACGTGCCCTTGGATATCGCTGAGTCTAAACGTCTCACCAGTATGTTTTGTGAGGGTGAAATCTCCACCCAGTGAATTCGCATGTGTTGGCCAAGTTGTGAGTGAGGCGACGACAGTCAGACTGAAAATAGCCGCTTTGAGTGTTCTTAGAAGTCTATTCATATCAGAAACAATGTTCGAAATAATTATTATGCGTTTAATTCAGCGTGCATTGTGGTTATTTGGTTTTTTCAGGGTTTGATCCAATCTCTGGTTGGTTGGTTCAATGTATGTACTGTGACCGCGGAGTATCACATCATTCGTCCAGCTCTTCTATGGGCATACACAAATTTATTGTTAGGGTTTTGATAATTTAGGGTTTTAATAATATAGATCAGCTGCATTTAAGTGACCGAGAGTGTGATTGATTGACTTAGTCAGTTCGATTCAAATCTATGCGTGTAGATCCGCAAACCTTTTATCACTATATTTTACCAGCTGATTCAGTAGTTTATTGTTTTATCTTATTAAGACATGGAATACGAGATTGATGGCTTATTTCACGGGGTTGCACTTTTGAAGACGCAGTTTTTTGTAAAAACCATCCTAATTTGGTTACGAGAGAGATTTTTGTTTAAACCCATAAGAAAAATGCTGAAAACGTGGCATAAAATATGGCAATTTAATACTTGAACCTAGGTCTAGATGCGTCATAATGTCGCACACTACACTATAACTTTGAGTTGTTGGTGTGCGTGATGTCATCAATCAAGATCATCTCGTATTTTTCTACTCATAAGATTTGAATTCATCTAGATTAAAATCATGATGAATTCAACATAGCTAAAACTACACTAAATGGAGTTCAATATGAAAAAAATGCTTCCATCGAAATGGTTAAGAGGCAGCATGGCAACCGCACTAGCAATGGTGGTCATGGCGCTGGCGGGGAGCTTACACAGCACAAACGTTCAGGCAGATGAGACATGTATGTCTCCTTACATGGCTAAAATCGTTGGTCAAGAAGATTACGTATACGTCTGGACACTCGGTGTTGAGGGTATGGGTGATGAGCAGGACAAGTTAGTCACAGTATCCGTTAACCCAAATGCAAAAGATTACGGCGAGGTTGTTCACACTCTATCAGTGGGTGGCCGTAACGAAGCACATCACTCAGGTTTAACTGATGATCGTCGTTTCTTATTCGCAGGTGGTCTTGATAGCAACAAGATTTTTATCTTTGATATCCATTCAAACCCAAGAGAGCCTAAGTTACATCGTGTTATCACTGACTTCGTTGAGAAGACAGGTGGCATGGTAGGACCTCACACATTCTATGCATTACCAGGTCGCATCATGGTATCTGCTCTATCAAACAATACAGACCATGGTGGTCGTACTGGTATGGCTGAGTACACAAGTGAAGGTGACTTTGTCGCTTCTCACTGGTTCCCAACTGATGATGATCTTCGCGGCGCAGAGAAGACAGGTAATATCGCCGACGGTTATGGTTATGACATCCGTGCGCTTCCAAGAAGAAACGTCATGTTGACATCATCATTTACAGGTTGGTCAAACTACATGATGGACTTTGGTCAAATGTTATCTGACGCAGAAGCTATGAAGCGTTTCGGTAATACTATGGTCATTTGGGACTTACACACACGTAAGCCTAAGAAAGTCTTCGACGTTCCAGGCGCACCTCTTGAAATTCGTTGTGCATGGTCAGCATTAAATAACTACTGCTTCACCACAACTGCATTGACATCTAAAATGTGGTTGATTTACGAGGATGAAGCAACAAGTGAGTGGCACGCTAAGGAAGTAGCTGATATTGGCGATCCTTCAAAAGTACCACTTCCAGTTGATATCTCTATCACCGCTGATGATACAGGTATGTGGGTACAGACGTTTATGGACGGAAAGACTCGCTACTTTGATATCACGGATCCACACAACCCAGTTCAAAAATACGAGCACGTTATTGGCTCTCAAG
>CAZKDD010000203.1:0-2631 GCA_964551535.1 uncultured Thiotrichales bacterium
TGAATTATTGTGTGACAAATTAATTCAAAACGTGATGACTTTGTTTAGAAATTATCCAATAGGCATCATAGGCCCAGCGAACTATGTATATGCCATTCGCAAAAAAGCTCATACCAGTTTGGGGCTGGTAAAGGATATGGCTAGTCAAATAAATTTCAATGGTAACATTTATGATGAATTGTTTGTTGGGGGGACAATGTTTTACGCATCTGTTGATGCTCTTGGACCTATTTGCAAATTAGAGTTTAAAGCGGATCAGTTTCCTCCAGAACCATTATCAATTGATGGAACTACTGCACATGGAATTGAGAGATTATTTGGAATTTCTTCCACTAAACAATCGTTACTTACTGTGGATACAAAATTTTGTAAAGATCTTATATGACAAATCTCATTGTTGTTGCTTGACCTTGGCATTGTCTACTATACATCGTAGTATTAAGTTAAGAATTGAGCTATATCTGCATGATAGGAAGCACTATTCAAGAAGCATTATCCCAAACGAATTGGTGGGCCCGGTAGGACTCGAACCTACGACAAAGGGATTATGAGTCCCCTGCTCTAACCAACTGAGCTACAGGCCCTGAAAAGGGATTGAATATTTTTGAGTCGCCTATTCTAGTTCAAGGAAACTGCGTAGTTGTTCTGAACGCGTTGGATGGCGAAGCTTGCGTAATGCTTTAGCTTCTATCTGACGTATTCTTTCACGAGTAACGTCAAATTGTTTACCCACTTCTTCCAATGTGTGATCAGTATTCATGTCGATACCAAAGCGCATACGCAGGACTTTAGCTTCACGGGGTGTGAGTGAGGCGAGTATTTCACGAGTGGCCTCACTAAGGCCAACACCTGAAGCGGCCTCAACGGGTGATTCTATGTTAGCGTCTTCAATAAAGTCACCTAGATGAGAATCTTCGTCATCACCAATAGGGGTTTCCATGGAGATGGGTTCTTTGGCAATTTTCAACACTTTGCGTACTTTATCCTCTGGCATTTCCATGCGCTCTGCCAGCTCTTCAGGTGTGGCTTCACGCCCCATTTCTTGCAGCATCTGACGAGAGATACGATTGAGTTTGTTGATGGTTTCAATCATATGCACTGGAATTCTAATAGTGCGTGCTTGATCCGCAATTGAACGAGTGATGGCTTGTCGGATCCACCACGTCGCATAAGTTGAAAATTTATAACCGCGTCGATACTCGAATTTATCAACGGCCTTCATCAGGCCAATGTTACCTTCTTGGATTAAATCCAGGAATTGTAATCCGCGGTTGGTATATTTTTTAGCAATTGAAATCACCAGACGTAAATTGGCTTCGACCATTTCTTTTTTGGCGCGGCGAGCTTTTGCTTCACCAATAGACATGCGGCGATTAATCTCTTTGATCTCAGCTATGGTTAACTTAGAGTTAGTTTGAATAGCATCTAATTTATGCTGCTCTTTGATAACTTCTTCTTGAACCTCACTTAGTGCCTCAGAGTATTTTGATTTTTTTTTGATAACACTAGCAAGCCACTTACTATTAGTTGCATTTTCAGAGAATGACTCAACAAAAGCTTTTTTGGGCATGCCAGAATAATTCACACATAACGTCATAATTAAACGTTCGTGGTTGCGGATACCTTCTACGGTAGAGCGTAAATTTTCAGTAAGTGCGTCAATAACTTTTTGATTCAGTTTTAAGCGCATAAAATATTCAGCCAATGCTTCTCGTGCTTCAAGCATTTTCTTGGGACTTTTTTGTACGCTAGCTGATTGTGAATTTTTGTATAATGCAGCGATCTCTTCAAAGTGCTCACGAGCTTCTTCAGGGTCTGGCCCTGTGTCTGCTACTTCCTCTTCTGTTTCATCGTCATCACTATCTTCTTCATTATCACTTTCGTCATCATTTTCGTTATCACTATCAGTTTGATTGATGACGGTAGGTGTAGAGATTTCATCTTCAGCATCCGGATCAATAAAACCGGTTACCAGGTCGGTTAGACGCATCTCTTCGTTTTCAACTTGTGCGTACAAAAGCAATAGTTGTTCAATTGATCGTGGGTAATGGCCAATCGCAAGTAGGACTTGAGCAAGCCCTTCCTCAATTCGCTTAGCAATTTTGATTTCGCCTTCACGTGTGAGTAGATTGACTGTGCCCATTTCACGCATGTACATGCGCACTGGGTCGGTAGTTCTGCCGAATTCGCTATCGACTGAAGCCAGTGCGGCAGCGGCTTCTTCTGCCACATCTTCGTCTGTGGCAGCGGTTTCTGACATCAACAGTGTTTCTTCATCAGGCGCCTGTTCATGCACGACTATGCCCATGTCATTGATCATGCTGATGATGTCTTCAATCTGCTCAGGATCCACAATGGAGTTGGGCAAGTGGTCGTTGACCTCTGCATAAGTGAGGTAACCCTGCTCCTTACCTTTGGCAATCAAGTTTTTAAGGCTGTATCCTTGATTTTGTTGTTCGTTAGTAGATTCTGATTCCATAGGAGTTTTCGTGAATTATTGGGATAAACCTCTCATTATAATCGTTTTTCTTGGATCACACACCTATCCAATTAGATGTATTGGGTATAAATACCCATGTGTGGGTGACAAATGTGTAACTAGGGTCAGAATTGATTAAATCATCAAATTCT
>CAZKDD010000204.1:0-2629 GCA_964551535.1 uncultured Thiotrichales bacterium
TGCACAACAATTCACACTTGGAGCAGGAGGAAATGTCATTGTTGAAGAGGGGGATTATATTGTCAATTCTAAAAAGTGGCTGGGCGGAGAGCTTATCAGCACAGATGAATTAGTGGTGCCTGTGGCTAATCCACAGGTGATTACCCAAACTACTTTTGAATTGTATTACGAAAGACTTAAATCATTAGCAATGACCGTAATGCGGCTGGTGAAGAACACCCTTTTTATAATGGGCTTTATGTGCCGACACGAAAAGCTAAAATTGCATTAGTGTTAACCTACTTGCATGATGTTTTCAGTGAGGCGGCGGCGACAAAGTTCTGGCGTGATTATATCGAAGTGTCAGGCTATAGAGCTTACAGTGCGGCAGAAGAAATTTATCCTTATTTGCTTGGAGTGTATGCAGCCGGTGACGAAATGGGTTATTCACCGGATATTTATTTATCTTTATTTACGCGTGAATTTTATCGTCATGATCGGGAAGTGATTGCCGATCAAACTCGGGATGAAATTTTAGCTGAACATACTGGCCTTGATTTAGCCTATAAACGTTACCGTTATCATTATCGTCATGATTCTCAAGCGTTGGCTGAGGCTAAGCGTCAGAGTGTCAATGCGCTACGAGCTGAACGAGAAAGCGTGTTTAGTCGGCTATTAAATACTTTATTCACGTTTGAAATGTTATTTGGTTTTTTTAATACATTCTCCTCTTTATTTGAAACTGCCTTTGAGGATTTTGTCGATGTGTTTGGTCAAGAAGAAATCACCAGCCTTGAGCTTGAGGAAGAAGAGTTAGAGGGAGTTATCGCACTGAATGATGAGTCAGTGTGTTATCCGTGAATAGTGAATGGATAGCATGAAAAATGCTCATATATTGATTTCTATCAGGGAAGAATTGTCGATGGAGTGATAGGTTTAATCTGTTTGAGAATTTTAAATTCTAGATAATCTCACTGTATGGAGTTGTTTATGATATCACTTTCACAATTAACTGAACTATTAGGGTGGGCGGTGGTTTTTAATGTGGCCTATCTATTGTTAGCCACTTTTATAGTGATTTTTACCAAGCCGTCTATTAGTTTTCTTCACAGCAAAATGTTTGATTTGAGTCTACAGCAATTGGATGCAAAATATTTTGATTATTTGAGTATGTATAAGATTGTGACGCTAGTGTTCATGGTCTTTCCCTATCTGGCGTTGAAAATGATCAGCTAATCTATTTATCTTATTATTTTTGTTGTTGTTGTGTCTATGAATGGATGGATGTTTGATATGTCATTGCATTGATTTTGTATGAGGTTCTATTCCCTGCATGTCACGCAAGTTTTGTTCACAGATGCATAAGACTAGAGTGTATGCGGCTAGAATACACTTGACCAGAACATGCTAGACTAGGACACGCTTGACCAGAGTAAAGGTATTGTCAATGGATGTCTGATCTGGATGGGTATGGTTTTTTGCACAAGCTGTTATCATCCGCCCCATGGATCCTATTACACAAGGCGTTATTGGCGCCACTGCCTCGTTATCTGTTGCTAAGCGTCAACATATTAGAGTTGCTGCCTTATTGGGTTTAGTCGGTGGCATGGCGCCTGACTTGGATGTGTTGATTCGTTCCGATCATGATCCTCTGTTATTTTTAGAATTTCATCGCCACTTTACTCATGCCTTATTATTCATTCCTATCGCCGGTCTGCTATTGTCGCTGTTGATGTTTCCTTGGGTGAAAAAGCATTGTAGTTATTTGCACACCTATGCTTACGTCACATTAGGCTATGCCACGCATGGGCTATTGGATGCTTGCACCACCTATGGCACCCAGCTTTTTTGGCCATTGAATGATGAGCGCGTGGCCTGGAATATTATCTCGGTGATTGATCCGTTATTTACGCTGCCGCTGTTAGTGCTGCTGCTGTTGCTGGTTGGATTCAGATGGTCGAGGTTAAGCGTGCTAGCTTGCGGGTGGGTGGTGCTGTACTTAGGACTAGGATTGATTCAACAGCAGCGTGCCATTAGCTCTGCTGAATCGTTAGCTGAGGCGCGTGGGCATGCGCCCTTGGTGATCGAAGCTAAGCCCAGTTTTGGCAATCTTGTGGTATGGAAAGCTATTTATTTGTTAGATGAAAGATTTTATGTGGATGCCGTACGTGTCGGCTTAACTCCTCAAGTTATTTCTGGTGAATCTATAGACCAGCTTAATCTTAATCGCGATTTTTCGTGGTTAGACAGTCAATCTCAGCAAGCGATAGATGTGGAGCGTTTTAGGTGGTTTTCAAATGACTATCTTGCTCAAGATCCACGTCAGCCCACGCGCATTATCGACATACGCTATTCTATGCTGCCACACCAAGCCACAGGCTTATGGGGGATACGCTTATCCCCTGAGGCTGACAGCAATGATCATGCACAATATGAAGTATTTCGTCGTGCAGACAATCAGACACGCCAACAGTTTTGGCGAATGATCACAGGGGAATATTTCGCCGCACCTTAAGAGATGTGGGCAATAATTCCTGCCAAATTATGTGGCAATATTTTGCTCGACCTTGAGTGATTTTTATCACAGACAAAACGCCGTAACATCATCATGCTGTTCGTTCAAATTGATTCTGTTTGGAACAGTGAAGAT
>CAZKDD010000205.1:0-2597 GCA_964551535.1 uncultured Thiotrichales bacterium
ATAAAAGGGCGCTCACGCACTAATCGTGTTTTAAGAAATTTGTAGAGTATCAGGACTAATAAAGCGGTAAGAATGATATGTGCGGCCTGATAGAACCCCTGCTTATTATGCAGATAAGGTAGCAAGGCAATTAATGTATACCAAAAGACCCCATCGCCCATGCGACTCACCAATTGAAAAAAAACCCGCACGATGACTGGCCGGCTCACACTATTCAAAAGTATACATAAGCGCCTTTCCAACAGATCTGCACGATGCATTATATGATGTAAGTTCAGCTGCATAAAATTACCCTTAATTCACAGGATTCGCGAGTCACCGTAGTGCTTAAATATTACAAAATGATGATAAATATGAAACTTTTAGATCTTTTGCGAAACAACTCCTGTGTTTTAAAAACATTAAAATACAGATTCACTTGAGTGTCATTTTTACATGACATATTCAGGTAATCATGTGCAAATATTGAGAATACATAGGTAATTTTTGTCATTTTGATGCGTAAATAATCCTAACAAATATCCCCTCGCTGACGCTCATACTCATTCAAAACAAAGTAAATTTATATTCAACATTTGCACACATGATTGTAATTAATTATCGACTATTGAAAATTAACCCATGCCAAATCATCCTCAAAAATCCAGTGAAATGCCTATGAGAATCATGATTGTCACCGATGCTTGGAAACCCCAAGTGAATGGCGTCGTTACCACATTGGGTAAAACTTGCGACACACTCAAGTCAATGGGACATGAAGTCAGTGTTATTGAACCCAGTCACTTCAAAACTCTACCCTGTCCGACTTATCCAGAAATACGCTTGGCTATCCATCCAAGAAGACGGGTATATGAAACAATTGAAAAGTTCCAACCAACCCATATACATATTGCTACTGAAGGCCCTTTAGGTCTCACCGCCCGCCGTTACTGTGTTCAACATAATCTCTCTTTCACTACCTCCTATCACACTCAATTTCCTGAATACATACGTCATCGTTTCCCACTTCCACTGAAAATTTCTTATGCTTATTTTCAGTGGTTTCATAAAAAAGCCACGCGCACTATGGTTGGTACCGAACATTTAAAAACGCTCTTGCAGCAACAAAAATTTAACAATATCGTTCTGTGGTCACGCGGTGTCGACACCCAAACTTTCAAACCCAAATCCAAAGATTTCTTAACCTATCCACGTCCTATCTGGATATATGTTGGTCGCGTTGCCGTTGAAAAAAATATTCAAGAATTCTTATCTTTAGACTTACCCGGTACAAAAGTAGTGATTGGTCATGGCCCCGCAAAGGATTCGCTTAGCACCCAATTCCCAGATGTAAAATTTGAGGGTTACAAACATGGCGATGAACTTGCCAGCTATATTGCCGCGGGAGATGTATTCGTGTTTCCGAGTGTCACTGATACTTTTGGTGTGGTTATGCTAGAGGCAATGGCCTGCGGTTTGCCTGTCGCCGCATTCCCAGTGACTGGACCAAGAGACGTCGTACGAGATGGTCAAACGGGGTGTTTGAATGAAGATCTAAAAACAGCTGCAATGGATGCACTCAAATTAAACCCTCAAGATTGTTTGCGACAGGCTCAAGAATACACATGGAAGCAGGCCACGAATCAATTCATTCATCACCTTACTCGAATAAATAGCTAACCCGGTCTTCCCAACCTTAATCTAGCTTAAGTCTTTGCTTGATAGATCCTAATTTAATTCGTGACTTGTCAGTAGGACACTGCCCACCTTACGTATTCAACAAGGTCAAAGTGTATTTATTTTTTGCGCCAGCGTGTGCCTTCTGCACTATCTAATATTTCTATATTCATAGCTGCTAGCTGATCCCGAATGCTATCTGCTGTCGCAAAATCCTTATCAGCTCGAGCTTGATTGCGTCGCTCTATCAATGCATCTATGGCTGCATGATCAGCGTCTAGTGCGCCAGCAGCAAACCATTCACTGGGAGGCTGCTGCAATAAACCAATCAACTTGCCACATTCTAATAAGGCGTATTTCAGCTTGCTTTGTTCTTGTGCCTCCTGACTGACATTGGCCTGTTTGGCAAGACTATGTAGTTCACTCATAGCCAGTGGCGTGTTCAAGTCATCACTCAACGCTAGTTTGAAAGCCTGCGTCATCGAAGCATCACAGGGTATAGGCTGGACATCCCCCAACTGCTCCAGTGCACCATATAGTCGGTCTAAACTACTTTTGGCAGAGGATAATAAATCATCCGTCCAATCCAACGGACTTCTGTAATGAGAACTGAGCAAGGCATATCGAATCGCCTCCCCAGGAGCATCCTCCAGCAAATCATGCACCAGTAACACATTGCCAATCGATTTTGACATTTTCTCATGATTGACGTTAACGAAGCCGTTATGTATCCAGTAACGACAAAAAGTTTTACCGCCATGAGAACAGGTGCTTTGCGCAATTTCATTTTCGTGATGAGGAAATATTAAATCTTGCCCACCGCCATGAATATCAATCGTCTGGCCAAGATGTTTCTCAATCATGGCGGAACATTCGATGTGCCATCCTGGCCGTCCCGCTCCCCATGGACTCTCCCATGCAGGCTGTTCTGGTGTAGAAGG
>CAZKDD010000206.1:0-2557 GCA_964551535.1 uncultured Thiotrichales bacterium
GATCGTGGTGTGTTACTAGGCACACAAAGTTTTTGGGAAGGAGTGGATGTGCGTGGGCAACGATTGCGCTGTGTGATTATAGATAAATTACCGTTTATGTCACCAGGTGATCCATTAGTACAAGCGCGTTCGCAAGTAATACAAGAGGCGGGGGAGAATCCATTCATGGTGTATCAAGTGCCGCAGGCTATACTGAATTTAAAACAGGGGGTTGGGCGTTTGATTCGCGGTGAGCAGGACTATGGCGTTGTCGCAATTATGGACCCTAGAGTGACCAGTAAAGCTTATGGAAAATCCTTTATCAAAAGTCTGCCGGCCATGACCATCACACAACATGAGCATGAGGCCGTTAATTTTTTAGAGATGATTAAAAATTATGAAGCTATTGGCAATTGAAGCCGCAACTGAGGCGTGTTCGGCAGCGGTGTTGGTTGACGGTGAAATCGCGGAAAAATATCAAGTTGCTCCCCGTCAACATAACGAATTAATTCTGCCTATGTGTGAGAGCGTACTGGCAGAAATGCAAGTGAGTTTACAGCAACTCGATGCCATAGCTTTTGGTTGTGGGCCGGGGGCTTTTACGGGGGTAAGAATTGCTGCCGGAATTACTCAAGGGATCGCATTAGCGCATGATTTACCGGTGGCCTCGGTTTCTACACTTGCCAATCTTGCTTATCAGGCGCCAGTGAATAATGAACAATATATCCTCGCCAGTATTGATGCACGTATGAATGAAATCTATTGGGCGATTTATCAAAAGACTCCAACATCTGTTGAGCTCATGAATCAAGAACAAGTCCAGCCAGCGGCGAGTATTGAAGCACTCTCACAAACGATGGCCTATGGATGTGGAACTGGATGGTCTAGTGATCGTATTGCTTTACAAGCACTAACTCAGTTAGATGAATCATGTATTGATGCACAAGCATTACCGCGTGCTCGTGTGACCGCACAGTTAGGTGAACAGAAATATCAGGCCCAACAGTTAGTAGCACCTGAGGAGGCTTTACCGGTGTATTTACGTGATCAAGTGGCGAAGAAGAAAGTACAGAATTCATAATGTCATCAGAATCAGCTCAAGTTCCATTTCATTTAGCATTTCCTGTAAAAGATATCGCTTCGACACGGTATTTTTATGGCACGTTTTTACAGTGTGAAATAGGTCGCGAAGCTGAGCGCTGGATAGACTTTAATTTTTTTGGTCATCAGCTGTCTGCACATGTTGCAGAGGATCAACTCATTGATATAGTTACAAATGAAGTGGATCAGCATGCAGTGCCAGCACGTCACTTTGGCTGTGTATTGCCTTGGTTGTCTTGGGACCAGTTAGTTGAGCGCTGTCAGCAATTCAATATATCCTTTTATATTGCACCCTACACGCGTTTTGAGGGGCAAATAGGTGAACAACGGACTTTCTTTATTCAAGATCCCAGTGGTAATTTTCTTGAATTTAAATGTTTCAAACAATTTCAGTCATTATTTGAAAAAGCCGAATAAAGCGCGGTGTTTCTCTTCTCTGCAGACGCTGAATATTGATTTAAGCGATTATCCATGTGCACATAGTGGGTCTCATCTTTTCATAGCAGCAGTTGCAGTGCAATGAGAATATATACCCCACCAAAACATACTCTCAGTGCTGGGGATGATTGGATATCCAAGTGTTTGATGTCGCTGATGCTTCCGGCTAATAAGCCCACGGCTGAAAAAATAACTACTACACAAAATGTAAATATTAGACCGAGAAATAATATCTGCATGCCAATATCCGCAGTGCTATGAGGTTCGCTAAGCACCACAAATTGTGGCAAATAAGCAATGAAGAATATCGCTACTTTAATGTTGACCATATTCATCACCAAGCCCTGCAAGAACGCCGTGTAGCGATGATTGAAGTATGACGGCTGATGAGCGTGTTGATCGGTAGGTGATGGATTGGCAGCTGTGGTGACAAAAATAATGCGATAAGCCAACAACAATAAATAGCCCACACCCAACAAACGTATGGCAGTAAACATGACGGGTGAAGCCAATATCATCGCAGATACGCCAGTAGCGGCTAATAAAGTATGAAAACAATTTCCCACAGACAAACCCCATGCAGTGAGTAAGGCCTGATAGCGTCCTCTTTGTAGTGACTGATTGATCAAGAATAGACAGTCTGGCCCGGGTGTAAGAATGATGACTATCGAGGCAAATATAAAGCCGGTGAGTTGTGTTGAGGTCCAGACATCAAACATAGTTCGGGATTGCTAAAGATTAAAAGGGCAAGTGGTGAAAACTGATATTACACCTTAAAGACGTTCACAGTGTGATGCATTGTATAGTGTTTCGATATAAAAAATCATAGCAAGGCGGAACAAAACGGTGTCGAGGTGCACTAACAGTAAACCGACTTTCATTTAACCCGCCATCTGTGAGAATAATATATGAAAAACGCCTTGTTATTGATATTGATTATGGTTGCACCGCACGCATGGTCGAGTGATGACGAACCGTTATTTAATGTTGTGCAGTTACATGCTACTGCAGTAACACAGATTGATAATGATCAAATGAC
>CAZKDD010000207.1:0-2553 GCA_964551535.1 uncultured Thiotrichales bacterium
TCGAGCTCATGGATGAGCTCATTTCCTATTTAAGAGGTCTGTAATGAAACAAGAAGAACTACAGATTGATGAAGATCTCGGACTTGTAGAGCTTAGTCTTGGCGGTTATGGCGCCGGTCCTTTGGCGACTGAGTTATCACTAAGCGAAGCGCTGAGATACCACTTGGCATCAGGCGGAAGTCGTACAAGAGCAAGAATTGCATTGCAATGCGCAAGTGAGGCTGGACTTAGAGAAAACACAAAGTTAGGCATAGCAACTGCTTGCGAGTTATTACACCAAGCATCGTTACTTCATGATGATGTAATGGATAAGGATGAAAAGAGACGTGATGGTGAATCGGTGTGGTCTCTTTATGGTTCGTCATCAGCAATTTGTCTAGGCGATGAGTTGATCGCTAGTGCGTTTGCTGAGTTAGGCAATATCGATTCAGAGGATATGGCCAATTTATCCAAAATGATTTGCTGTTTACATCTAGCTGTAAGCCGTTCGGCTGCTGGTCAGTCATTGGATTGTCAACTAAGTGATTCACTTGAAACTAATTTAGAGACATATGAACGAGCTACTAGCCATAAAAGTGGCCCACTTTTAGCGCTACCCATTGAGCTGGTCATGATGGTAAAAAATGAAAAACAACAACATTTCTCTTGCATGAAGGGTGTTGCTTCAGCCTTTGGCATTGCATACCAACTTATTGACGATTATGAAGATAGAGAAGTTGATAAGGGCGCTCAATTAAATGGTTACTGGGTAATACGAGATTTTGTTAGTTCAGACGAAGAAGCTATTAGTATTCTGAATCAGCGTTATCAATGGTATTGCAGAGTGATAGAAAGAGGGTTGGCATGTTTGCCATCCTACACTCAGGGAGCAGTTAAGTTCTTTTTGAACGCACTGAATAATAAAAAACAAATGGTTGGCGTTTAGTGACAAAGGCGCTTGTCATTGGTGCGGGTTTCGGTGGGATTGCTTCGGCATTACGTCTTGCAGCTCGTGGCCATGAGGTCAAAGTCATTGAGAAGCTTGATTGTCCTGGAGGGCGAGCTCAAGTTTTTACTAAAAACGGATTCAAGCATGACGCCGGTCCAACGGTAATCACGGCCCCATTTTTATTTGATGAGTTATTTGAGCTTTTCGGTAAAAAAAGAGAGGACTATCTAGATTTCGAACCACTAACGCCTTGGTATCGTTTTAACTTTCCAGATGGAACGAATTTCGATTATGGCGGTTCTATTGAAGACACTCTTGAAGAGATCAGAAAAATAGAACCAAATGATTGTGATGGTTACCTGTCTTTACTAGATAAATCTAAAGCTATTTACAAAGTTGGTTTTGAACAGCTAGCAGCACATCCTTTCCACAATGTTTTAGAAATGGTTAAGCAGCTTCCCTCTTTAGCAAAACTTCGAGGGGATCAATCGGTTTGGCAGCTAGTAACAAACCATTTATCAAACCCAAAACTTCAACAAGCTTTTTCGATTCAACCTTTATTAGTGGGCGGCTCTCCATTCGACACCACGAGTATTTATGGCTTGATTCATTTTTTAGAAAGAAAATACGGAATATTCTTCGCAAAGGGGGGTACGGGAGCTTTGGTCAATGGGTTGGTGCGGTTGGCCGAAGAGCAGGGAGTGCAATTTGAATATGGTAAAGAAATCGATCACATAAGCACTTCACAAAAAAAAATTATCTCTGTGCGCGACACGAGTGGGCAGCAACACTTAGCTGATAACTATGTCTTTAATGGGGATCCGCTATTTCTATTCAAAAAATTACTGCCAAGCCACTCAGTGAAGCTATCAACCAAAATAAAACGAGACAAAGCTAAGTTATCAATGGGGCTTTATGTACTTTATTTTGGTACAACAAGGCAGTATGACAATGTCGCACATCACACGATTGTCATGGGTGATAGTTATAAAGAACTTTTAGATGACATCTTCCATAGAAAGAAGCTCAATGATGATGTTTCTTTGTATTTACATAGGCCGACTGCAACAGATAGCAGTTTTGCCCCTGAGGGTATGGATAGTTTCTATGTTCTTTGCCCGGTTCCTAACAATCAAAGTGGTATTGATTGGACTGTTGAAGAACCAAAGTTAAGAGAAAGAGTCTTGTCAGTACTTGAGCAAAGATTATTGCCAGGACTTAGTGATGTCATAGATTCGCCATTTTCAATGACGCCTAATGACTTTGAAGATGACTATCGTAGTTATCAGGGTGCAGGGTTTTCTATTGCTCCTTTATTTACGCAGTCAGCATGGTTCAGATTTCATAATAAAGCTGAAGGTTTTGATAATTTATATTTGACAGGTGCTGGCACACATCCAGGTGCTGGACTGCCAGGAGTTGTTTCATCTGCAAAAGTAGTGGAGAAGTTAATCGGTGATGCAGCTCAGCTTAAGAGGGCTGTCTGATGTCAACACGCGTACTTGCAAAATATGGTGTCACTTTTAATTTTGCTGGAAGATTTCTTTCAAGAGATCAACTGCAAGACGCAGCAAAACTTTATGCATTGTGTCGACAGATTGATGATATTGCAGACGAAGCTGATG
>CAZKDD010000208.1:0-2543 GCA_964551535.1 uncultured Thiotrichales bacterium
GGTGAAGCTTAAAAAAGACTGGCAAGATAATCCACAAGTGGTTGGCCACTATGAAAAATAACGGTCACACATAATATGCGAGTCGAATTGGAGCCTGCTTATATTTTGCATACTCGGGCCTATCGTGAAACCAGTTTGCTAGTGTATGCGCTGACTCGCCAACATGGTGTGATGCATATGGTCTGTCGTGGTGCGCGCAAGAAAGGTCTGCATTTGCTTCAACCGTTTATAAAAATGCAGTTGTCTTGGTCAGGCAAGGGGGACTTGGTCAGCTTAAATAAATATGAGCCAGAAAAATCGAGTTATCGCAATGATTTTCGCACTCATATTCAATGTTTTTACCTGCATGAATTAATATTGGGTTTGGTCCCTAAGATGAGCCCGGATACGGAGTTGTTTAATCTTTATGAGCACACCCTTGATGCGATGACTACTCATCCACAAGACGAGGCCGTATTGCGTTTATTTGAATTAGAATTGCTGGATATTATTGGCCATCCATTGCAATTAGAACAGGATATTCATCATCAACCCATTTCAACGCAGGCGTATTACCGCTATCAACCGGGTAATGGACCATCGCAAATAAATGTTCAGCATTCGGATGAGCGCTTGCCATGGGATGTAGTCAGTGGCCACTTGCTTAAACAGTTCAGTCTGAGGGCGCTACCTGAACAAGATTGGCCGCAAGCAAAATCTTTTCTTCGAGGTTTGATAAAATACTATATGGATGGCAAACCGCTGATGACACGGCGGCTGTTAAAGAGTAAATAAGCGGTCATGATAAATAACCATCAAATCACGACCAGCAAATAGACAATAAACAATAGTCAACAGACAGTAACTAAGAAATAGCAACTAAGAAACAATCAAGGTTAAAGAAAAAGTGCAAAACGAAAACGTTAGATTAGGGGTGAATCTCGATCACGTCACTACTTTAAGGCAGGTGCGTGGTACACCCTATCCTGATCTTATTCAGGCCATACAAATCTCCGAAGCAGCCGGTGCAGACGGTATTACCATGCATTTACGTGAAGATCGACGTCACATACAAGATGCAGATGTCTATGCCTCACGCGAGGTCATCAAAAGCAGTATGAACTTGGAACTGGTTGCCACCAGTGAAATGCAGCGTATCGCTATTGATGTGCAGCCCGATTACTGCTGTATCGTGCCAGAAAAGCGAGAAGAATTGACCACAGAAGGTGGTTTAGATGTGATTGCGCATAAAGCGCGCTTGCAAGAGCTCACCCTCGCTTTGCAGGAAGCGAATATTCAAGTGTCTCTATTCATCGAGCCTAATCCCATTGTGATTGATATGGTGGCTGAAATTGGTGCGCCGATTATCGAGCTGCATACAGGTCGTTATGCAGAACTCACCGGCGAGCTGCAAAAAAATGAGCTAGACAGGATTGAAGTGGCGACACAGCATGCTCGGCAATTAGGTTTGATTGTGAATGCCGGTCATGGATTGCATTTGGGTAATGTCAAACCAATTGCAGATATCAATAATATGAATGAATTAAATATTGGACATTCATTGATCGCTGATGCACTATTCAACGGTTTGGCGCGGGCGATAGAAAATATGCGCGCCGCCATGCAAGGAACAACGCCATGATGCCTATCGGCTCTGGGATTGATATAGTCGAAATCGAGCGTATTCAAGGTATCTTGGCTAAACATAATGCGGCTCGATTCATAGAAAAAATCCTGCATCCAAAAGAGCGGGAAGAATTACAAGCTCACGACAATCAAGCAGCTTTTGTGGCCAAGCGCTTTGCCGTCAAAGAAGCCATGTCCAAGGCATTAGGTTCAGGCATCGGGCGTGAGATTGGATTTGTCGATATGTATGTTGAACATGATGCGCTAGGTAAGCCCAGTTTGGCATTCACGGAAGATTGCGCGCAACGGTTAGAATTAACCGACAAGCATATACTTTTAACCATTGCGGATGAGCGTGCTTACGCCGTTGCTCATATAATGATATTCAGTGTTTAGAATTTTCTGATATATTTGATGTGCCTGTGACTTTTTACCACTTACATTTTGAGAAATGATTGTATGAAAACAAACATTGGTAACCCCAGAATGCGACATAATTTACATCTTAATTTAGCTATTCGATGTTGTAACTAAAAAATAAAAGGGGTCAGAGCCCTTTTCAATGTAAACCTATCACACCAACAATAGTTGCGAATAAATTTAAAGAATACAATTAAGAGAAAATTATGAAATACAAAACCATGGCAGATTATGTGGGGAACACCCCGCTGGTCAAGCTGCAATATATGAATCCTAACCCAAGCAACACTATCTTATTGAAGCTTGAAGGTAACAATCCTGCCGGCTCAGTCAAAGACCGCCCGGCACTGAATATGATCAAAGCCGCACAAGCGCGGGGTGAAATCCAACCCGGCGATACACTCATTGAGCCTACCAGCGGAAACACAGGTATCGCATTAGCGATGGCGGCGGCTGTGCAGGGCTTTAAGATGATTTTGGTGATGCCTGAAACCATGACTATTGAGCGCCGTTCAGCG
>CAZKDD010000209.1:0-2512 GCA_964551535.1 uncultured Thiotrichales bacterium
GGGATTGCCCAGAAAGCCCAAATTTTTCGATAATGGTCAATATTTTGTAAAATTCCACTTCGTCAGTACAAAATTTGCAAAACAGTTTCATGGTGCTATCAACATAGATGTTCTATAATCGCCAACCTAATATTTCAAGGAAAGTATGAATAGGAGTTAACTTGGAAGACAAACAATTTACAACGCAGTTTATGGCCGTTTTAGTGTTTTTATTCGCTTTTACAATTGTGATTTTGGTGATCGCTAATACATTCTATGATGGTGATGAGAAGCTTGCCGATGTCAGGGTTCAGAAGGCCGTGGCAGAGAGAATAGCTCCTGTGGGTCAGGTATACGTTGGTGAAGTGCCAATAGCAGCTACCCAAGCGGAGAGCGTGGCAACAACAGTCGCTGTTGCTATGAGTGGAGATGAAGTTTACCAACAAGTGTGTGCTTCATGTCATACCTCAGGCATTATGAATGCCCCTAAAATGGGTGATGCAGCGGCATGGCAAACGCGTTTAGCTAAGGGTAAAGACACTCTCTATGCGAATGCCATTAATGGTATTGGCGCTATGCCTGCAAAAGGCGGTCGTGCTGATATGAGCGATGATGCAATACGCGCAGCCGTTGATCACTTAATCCAGTAAAAATCAGTCAAACGTTGAGTCTTCCTTTTGTCGCCAGTGTTAATCGTGCTGTGTGAGTGCGATCTGACTATCAGTGAGCGGGAGAGGAGGCCATTCAGCCTTCACTGAATGTTTGCATAAACATTCCTTAGAGAGCGTTCCTGTCAGTGCAAACTGACAGGAACGCTCACAATTGATACGCTAATCAACACTTGGCCTTATACAACTAACTGGCTCGATGCCACCTAGGGCTCAATGGCTTAGTTGATGTCCTCACACGAAGCATTTCCGCACGAGCAAGTGACTATATCGGGTTTATTTTTTCTCTAGAAGAGACAGGCGTTGTTCCAGTTGCTCTAGGCGTTCTCTAGTGCGTTGTAAGACTTGAGTTTGGATGTCGTATTCGTCGCGTGATACTAAATCCATCGATTGCAGCGTGCCTGTCAGGATCATTTTTATTTTATCTTCACTTAGGGCTTTGAAATCACTGTAGCCATGAGGCAGGGCGTCCTGCAACTTGGCAACAAGCTCATCCAGTTTTGTCGTATCTAATTTCATGAGGTCTAAGGTATTAGAAAATGCCTGTCAGGTCTACCTGCACAATAATGATCAAAATAGTGCATTAATCTGTGACATATGCGCACTAAATCTGTGCAATTTATCATTGCTCAAAAACACGTTTGAACCGTCACGTTATTAACTTACTGTTTTTATTTGTTTATTAAATCTTGGCATGTCTTATGCATCGTTATGCTTCGTTGATTGACAATTTATTTTCAATGGAGAAAACATAAATGAAAAACAAAACTATGAAAATCTTAAGCAGTTCTTTAATTGCTGCCTCTATGATGAGCTTGCCAACACTAAGCATGGCTGAGGAAGCGGAATCCGCTGTCTCAATTAGCGGTAATGCAGGTTTTATGTCTGAGTACATTTTCCGTGGAGTTTATCAAGAAGAGTCTGTCGCGAATGGTGGACTAGACCTAGAAATGGGCGGCGCATACGCAGGTGTATGGGTGGCTGATGTTGGTGCTGATAATGGTGACGGCATGGAGTATGACCTCTACTTTGGTTACATCCATGAAATGGAAAATTTCTATGTTGGTGCCGGTTACACAGCCTACCGTTATACAGAAGATTGGGACGATGACTATGATGAGATCAACTTATATGCGGGTACTTCTGTAGGTGATTTTAGTGCTGACCTGACATATTCATTTGGTGAGTATGATGGGTCATTCACTGCTGATCCAGATGACGATGACTACTCTATTCTAGAGTTATCTTTTGGCTACGGTGGTTGGTTTGCAAATTTCGGTTCATGGGGTGATGACGCAGATGACTTTGGTGAGTACGTTGAATTCGGCTACGGCATGGATATTGGTGGAATATCAGTATCGGGATACATCGTGCACAACGAATATGAAGATGACGTAATTACAGGTGACGGCGATGATGATGAGCAAAGCGCCGTAATCACAATTTCATGGGGCTTTGACGTAATTTAAGTTTGTGATCTCAAGCATGACCAAGTACAGCGGTCATGCTTGAGAGTGATGGTTGAGCACACTTAAATAAAATCCAAAGTCCCTAATTAATATTTAGTAAATATATTAGGAGAAACAATGAAGCTCATAACAGCAATTATCAAACCTTTTAAGTTAGACGACGTAAGAGAGGCGCTCTCTGAGATCGGTGTGGCAGGAATTACTGCCACGGAAGTTAAGGGTTTCGGTCGTCAGAAAGGTCATACTGAACTTTATCGTGGTGCCGAATATGTCGTAGATTTCTTGCCCAAGATCAAATTAGAAATCGCTATTGATGATGCTCTACAGCAGAGTGTCATTGACGCTATCACTAATGCGGCTAACACCGGAAAGATCGGTGATGGAAAAATATTCGTA
>CAZKDD010000210.1:0-2511 GCA_964551535.1 uncultured Thiotrichales bacterium
AAAAGCTGCTTTGAGTGAAAACTGGCATGTCACTGTTTTAGACTTAAAAAAAACAATTGATAAGTATCCCGTGCCTGAGGGTACCGACGCTAGATATATCGATCTATTTGATGAGCAACTAATGGCTTCCACATTAGAATCTTTAGGAAATTTAGACGGTTTTGTGAATGCAGCAGGCTTCACTTCGTCAATGAAACCCATTCAGAATATAGAACTTGACGAGATTAACGAGGTGATCCAAGGAAACTTGGTTGGTGCTTTCACAGTAACAAAGTTCATATTGCCTAAGTTGAAGGCAAAGCAGGGGGCTATTGTAAATATTGCTTCTGGCTTGGCACACTTCGCACGCCCCAATTTTGGCCCCTATTCAGCTGCAAAGGCAGGATTAATTAGTTTAACAAAAACATTAGCCTTAGAAGTTGCACCCGACATTAGGGTCAATGCAGTTGCGCCGAGCGCAATTGATACAGATTTTATTAGAGGGGGTGCTGGGCGAAACAAAGCAGACCAAATAGATATTGACTTTAAGATGGTCGCTGAGATGACGCCTCTAAAACGCGCCGCAACTACTGAAGATATTGTAGGACCAATCATGTTTTTATTGTCTGATGCATCACAATACATGACTGGGCAAGTATTGTGGGTGAACGGAGGGAGTTACATGCCATGAGAAAGCTCATGCTTGAAGACAAAGTCATTGTAGTTACTGGGGCAACCAGGGGTTTGGGGCTAGTCATGGCGCGCGCATTCGTAAAGCATGGAGCGTTTGTAGTTGTGACTGGGTCAAGAGAGTCTGCCGCCTTAGAAGCTGTTTCGCTTGAATTTGGCGATCGTGCGATTTGTGTAGAAGCAAATGCTATTGATCCCAATTCTGCTGTGAATGTTGTCAATATGACCATGAAAAAATGGGGAAAAATTGATGTTTTAGTGAACAATGCGGGTCTTGGAATGCGGAGAATTTCAGAGACTTTCAATACTGTTCCAACCAAATTTTGGGAAGCGAAAGTTGACGCCTGGCAAGATATTATCAATACCAATATTAATGGCCCTTATTATCTATCACGCTCTGTAGTTCCCTGCATGATCGAGCGAAAACGTGGAAAGATAATAAATATTTCAACATCAAATCAAACAATGGTTAGACAAGGTTATTCACCTTATGGATCATCAAAAGCATTTTTAGAGGCTGCATCAAGAAGCTGGGCTCAGGAATTAAGCGACTCAGGAGTTACAGTAAATGTATTATTGCCAGGTGGGGCAACGGATACTGATCTGCTGCCACCGAGTAAGAATAAAAAAGGTGCTGACGGCAACCTTTTATCACCCTCTGTCATGATAAATCCATCACTGTGGCTGGCATCAGATGGTTCTGATGGGATCACCGGAGCGCGATTTATTGCACGCCACTGGGATGACAGCGATCCTCTCAAAGCAAGGGACGATGCAATTCAACAGCCAAAAATTATGTGACTTATGAAGACTTAAAGTAATCCAAAACTTCATGATTATTCATTAAGTCAGCATATTTTGCGCTCATATCAAAGAGATTTGCTTGATGTGGTTCAAAAGCCCTATCCCCACACGCGTCTGCAGCGATGACTGTGATAAAACCGCTTGAAATCGAGTCAATACACGTTGCTCGAACGCAACCTGATGTCGTCAATCCAGCAATGACAAGTGTGTCAACTTTCAAAAATGCCAAACTCGCTGAAAGACTAGTCCCAAAAAAAGCACTAGGATACTGTTTGGTAATCATTAGTTCCGTATCACGCTTATCAAAACCATCACACAATTCTTGTGTTTCGCGACCTTGGTCAAAGCAGCTCAGTGCTGGAACTTTAGAGTAAAAAGCACCACCGTCTAATCCGCCAGGCCTGTACAAAACTTCTGTAAAAATTACAGGTACATTGTTCTGTCTTGCAGAATTGGTTAGTTCAACCGCAGCTTCTCTAGCTGCTTCACAAAGCGGGCCTCCGAATAATGGAGAATCTTTCAAGAAATATGCTTTTGCGAAGTCCACCAGTAATAAAGCTGGTTTTAAACCTAAGTTCTGTTTGTGATGGTAACCTGCCCGCTCGTAATTTTCATCTAATGCTTCAGACATAGGAATTCCTCTACGTTTCTCATCATAGTTACAACAAACATGATACGTGTGTTATCTAGAATAAATCAAATAATTGGTACAAAAAATGGACAAGAAGCTTTCCGTGGTTAAATCGATCCATAATAGCGATCAAACTCAGTGTATCGATATTTTCCCACAGCATAACGGCAAATTCGCATTTCAGGAATTCCGACGTGATATTGAGGACCCTAGTCAATGGTTTCCAGTTTCTAACTTAACGGAAACAGCTTATTCGGATATTTTTCTGCTAGAAGATTACCTTCGTAAACAGTTCATTTGGTTGGATATGGAACGTTAAATTTGATCAACTCACCGAGTTTAATTCTTGGACGTCATATGTGGCCATCCCTGATGCCTTGAGCAATGTCAGTCAGTCGAATGAAGAC